>NZ_JAUBRB010000015.1:0-123300 GCF_036701585.1 Microcoleus sp. POL10_C6
CCCCTTAAAAAGGGAGGTTGATCACGAGGTTGATCACCCTGCTACACAAGGATTTGATCAACCTGATCAACCTGATCATCCTATTTCTGAAAAAATACTAAATTCTGATCCGACCTCGAATCCAACTTCTGATCCAACTTCTGATCCGACCTCGAATCCGACCTCGAATCCGACCTCGAAAGGAACAGTAAACTGGATGGCTGCTTCCGCTTTTAGTAATTCCACGGCAGCGAAAGATTTTCCTAGTTTTGGTAACAAGGTTGATCAGGTTGATCAGGTTGATCAATCCTTTGCACAGCAAGGTGATCAACCTAGCGATCGACCTCAAAATTTGGAGCCATTTTCAAAAACTGAGGTTGATCAGCAGCCTCAACAAAACGCCGAAACAGGGGATCTTGTCGAATATATTCGGCTAGCGATCGAAGCCGGCGATCGAGAAACAGCTCTTGATATTCAGACCATGCTCAAGGAAGTTTGCAGCAAAGGCGCAGCCGATCGCCAGAAAGTCTGGAACTCCCTTACCGCTGATGAAAAAACCGCTTTTAATGGATTGATTTCCCCAGACCCGACACCAACTCCGACACTAGCTCCAACGACATCGGAATCGACAATGCCAATAGTAGAACCGACAACGGAGACAACGGAGAGAACGGAAGAACCAACACCCGAACCAACACCCGAACCAACACCCGAACCAGCAGCTATCTCCGGGGGAATAGATGAGAAGGATGCTGAAAAACTAAGAGAGATAGCTACTATTTGGTGGCCCGAATACTACCCAGAACACTTGCAAAATCTACTGACTCAGATGTATGGATGGAAAGCGCCAGGGACTAAATACCAGAGAGAGGTAATAGTGAATTGGCTGACTGGAGAAACTGCTGAAGTTCGCGATCGAATCAACCTATTGATTGCCGAAAAAGATCGCACTGAGAAAATAGAATCATGACAACTATTGACCTCACACTTGAGCAACAACTTCGATTAAGAATCTACGCTTCTCAAGCTCAATCACTTTCAGTAGAAGAAGCACGAGTCCTCTTAGTTGAACTAATGCGACAAAACATGATCAAAGACAACGTAATCAAAAGTTTACTCAATTCAAATCAAAATCCAAATGAATAATTTCTGTGATGCAAAGACTGCCTGCCAAATTCTCAACTGCTGCGATCGAACCTTAATGCGATACCGACAACAAAAAAAACTTATAGAAGGGATTCACTGGGGACGCAACCCAAGCGGGAAAATTCTCTATAATCCTATTTTGTTGAATCAATTAATAAGTTGTAATGGGGATATTAATCATCCTGAACATCTGAGTTTTATTCAGAGATATCAGATGGAATTACCACAAAATCAGCATCTGAAACCGGGTTCAAAACCGGGAAAAAATCCGGCAATTGTGGTGAGTTGACCAATCCGGCATAGTTTTCGTACAGAGTGCGAACATTGTGGCCAGTGAGGGATGCAATCGCCACGGGATTCATGCCAGCTTCCAAGCCGTGAGAAATTAGCGTGTGCCTGGTGTTGTAAGGTTTTCGGTAATCAATTCCAAGGGATGCAAGCGCAGGTTTCCAGTAGCGGTTGCAGAAATTTTTGGAGTCGATCGCTCTACCTTCGCTACTGGTGAAAATTAAATTGTCGGGCAGCCTCTCAATTGGTCGCCGATCAAGTAATAGCTGTTGCAGCCTTGGTGTTAGCGGCACCGTGCGCGCCTTATTAGTTTTGGTTGATTTGCGAGAGCCACCATTACTCAAACTTTCTCCGATCCAGATGCGATCGCATTCAGCGGAACAATGTCGCCATTGCAGCGCAGCAGCTTCCCCGGTGCGAAGACCGACGCCAAATTTAAACTCCACATAATCCGCGTAGTTACTGAAGTTTGAGTCAGAACGAAATTTATGAACGATGGCGCTCATTTCTGTAAGCGTGAACGGTTCGGGGCGCTGTTTTGGCGGGACTGAAACCTTAACATCAGCCCAAGGATTTTCGAGAACCAGCTTCTTTTTGTGGGCCCATTCCCAGCAAGCGTTCATCATGATAATCCGTTCGCGTACCGTCACAGGTTCAAGGGAGCGATCGGACAATAACCAATCTCTAAAATTTTCAGCAACACTTTCAGAAACAGAAATTGTTGTTTTGCTTTTGAAAAACACAGAAACGTGTTTCTGAAAGGCAGTATATTTAGCAAAAGTATCAGCCTCAATTTTACGGCGTTTATATTCGACAAATTGGTCAAAAAGCTCAGAAACAGAAATAGATTCTTGTTTCTGGGGCTTGTACTTGGCGAGGGAGGGGTCAAAATTACCACTAGCAATGTCTAGCTCGATTTGGCTGGCTTTCATAGAAGCGACTTTACGATTGACGATCGTATCAGGCAAACCAATGTAGAGCCAAAAGCGTTTACCTTCCCACGACCACGCTAACCGTAGCCGATCCTTGAAAACTTCTACATTTACAGAACCTTTGGGCATATCGCAGATTTATCGCATTTAATGTCTGGGATTGTCACTTATTGTCACCCCTGATTGAGAATACTATAGCAGCCCATTAGGTTATAGAAAACTCAAAACCCGCCTAGAAAGCGGGTTTTGGGATGGACACAACTGGACTCGAACCAGTGACCCCTACGATGTCAACGTAGTGCTCTAACCAACTGAGCTATGCGTCCTCACGAATTCCTAATGTAGCAGAACATTCGATCGCCTGTCAAGCATAAATATAAGATTTTTTAGACGGACACTCTTGACATCGCCCCTAATGCCCAATCCCCCGCCAAATCCTCACAGTTCGATCGCCCGCACCGCTAGCCAAACTCCCCCCATCACGACTAAACGCCACCGACAAAACCTCCCCCCCGTGGCCCGTCAGAATTTCCAGCAAACCCCCCGTACCCGCATCCCACAAATAAATCGTGCCATCCCGACTCCCCGTCGCCAAAACCCGACCATCGGGACTCAACGCCACACACAAAACATCCCCAGAATTGTCCCTCATACTCCGCAACAGCGTCCCTCGCCCCTGTGCATCCACCCGCCACAGCTTCGCCGTACCATCCCGACTCCCCGTCGCTAGAATCAATCCTTCTCCTACTCCCCCCCTTACCAAGGGGGGGCTGGGGGAGTTCGGGGCAAAAACGATCGCCCGCACCCAATCCCCGTGCTCCGCCAGAGTACAAATCGATCGACCATTTTGCCAATCCCACAACTGCACAGTCTTGTCCCGACTCCCACTAGCCAAAAACTCCCCGCCAGGACTAAAAGCCACCGCCTCCACCCCGCCAGCGTGACCAGTCAAAGCCGACATCGGCCTTCCCTTATTCAAATTCCACAACTGCACAGTTTTGTCCCGACTGCCGCTAGCCAAAACCTGACCATCCCGACTAAACGCCACAGCATAAACCCTGTCAGAATGACCCGTGAGAGTGTACCACCACTTACCCTTATTCAAATCCCAAATTTGAATCATTTTGTCCCGGCCGCCACTAGCCAAAGTAGCGCCATCAGGACTAAAAGCCACACAAGTCACCCAGTCAGAATGACCAGTGAGAGTGTACCACCGCCTACCAGTCTCCAACTTCCACATCTCAATCGTCTTGTCCTCACTGCCGCTAGCTAAAGTCGCGCCATCTGGACTGAAAGCTACCGACGTAACAGCATTAGAATGCCCTACCAGAGTATGAACACACCTCCAAGTAGGGCCGCGTGCGGGTACAACCCGCTGCATCGGCGGCACAGGTAAAATGGTGCCTGCAAGCGTTGGTGGCACTGCATTCTGCACCACAGGCGTCCTCTGCGGCACGGGAATTGTAGGCGCTGGTAGGGGCGGTGCCCCCGTGCCCGCCCCCGCCGACTGCGGCAACTGCAAATCTTTCAATACCTCAGCTACAGATTTGTAGCGCCGACTGAGACTCGATTCGATCATTTTGTCGAGGATTCGACTTAATTTCGGATCAATTGGAACCTTCAAAAAGTCTCGCCAAACCCAAACATCTTGATTAATATCAAACAAATCAAAAGGAGATATTTGAGTTAGCAAATAAATGCAAGTTACTCCCAAACTGTACAAATCACTGGCATAAACCGCTTGACCTCTAATTTGTTCCGGCGCCACGAATTCGGGAGAACCGATGACTGTACCGGTTTGTCTCAAACCCTCCACAACTTTTGCAGCGCCAAAATCAACTAAAACTAATTCGCCCGTTAATGTGGGGTAAGTATAAATGATGGGAGGTTGAGAAATGCGGCGGCGGATAATATTGGGCGGTTTAATATCTCGGTGAATTACACTGCGATCGTGCACGAACTGCAATACTGGCAATAAATCCTTCAGCAGACTGAGAATTTTACTTTCGCTAAAAGGCCCAGTCCGCGCCAACTCTTCCTGTAAATTCTGACCTTCTATAAATTCCTGTACCAAATACTGATAGCGTTCCTGCTGAAAGTGCGCCAGCAGTTCGGGAATTTGCGGGTGTTTCCCCAATTCGTCCAGCCGCACTGCTTCTCGGTTGAATAATTCTGCTGCTTTCTCGCTGCTGCTGGTACCTTGAGATAGCGGGAAAAACTGTTTAATTGCACAGCGGGGTTTTGAGGGTTTGTCTTGGTCTATTGCTAAAAAAGTGCGACCAAAACCGCCGCGCCCCAGGGGTTTGATGGCGCGGTAACGCTCTCTCAGCAACAGTTTGGAGCCGCAATTCAGGCAGAATTGGGTACGATCGGCATTTTGCGGGTTTTGACAGGCGGGGTTTAGGCAATAACTCATAACTGAACCGAGAAGGAATCAGCAGCACATCTCTATGATACTGAGGCCGGGGGGCGATCGACTCTCGCGTTACAATTAAAAACCAAAGGACTAAAGTCCTCAGAATTTAAGATGTCGCTTTTACTTTCAGAGCATACTCTTTAAACCTTTCCAAGTCAGCCTGAATTGTCGATTCAACCACGCGGCCGAGAAATAGGTTATCCATCAATTTTCCCAGCCAGCCGGGAATTCCGTAAGCCACTGTCAGCTTGACGATACTGCTGTCTTTGCGATCGTAAAATCTTACCGCACCTCGATTTGGCAAACCGTCTACCGATTCCCACTGAATTATCTGATTCGGCACTAATTTGAGAATCCGAGAAAGCCAGCTAAATTCTAACCCGCCAGTTGCGAGTTTCCAGCGAGACAACTCTGGATCTTCTTCGAGAACATGAACAGATTCTATCCACTTCATCCAGCGCGGCATTTGCTCTAAATCTGACCAGAGTTGCCACGCTAATTCGATGGGAATTGCCACTTCTACTTGGACGCTGTGTTCTAACCAATCAGTCATGGGATTTTAGATTTTAGATTTTAGATTTTAGATTGAAGAATTGTTTGTTTCTTGTTACCAGGCTCTGCCTGGTAACGCAGATCCAGAGGCTCCGCCTCGCTTTTCCTCTAGAATACTGGAGGCAGAGCCTCCTGATCGGCATTCCCAGGGCGAGCCTGGGAACGAGAGAAAACGAGAGAGGACTAATGACTAATGACTGTAAGCTTCGAGAATTGCCTTAGCCGCTTGATGGCCTGAAAGTGTCGCTCCTTCCATGCTATCAATGTAGTCTTGCTGAGTGTAACTTCCTGCTAGAAAGAAATTGGCGATCGGCGTTTTTTGAGCAGGGCGGAAAACATCCATTCCCGGTGCTTCGCGATACAAAGATTGAGCGAGCTTAACTACACTGTACCAAGTCATGTTTAATTCCCGCGCTGACGGGAATAAATCCTGAACTTGCTTAAGTACGTGTTGGGCGATCGCCTCATTGCTTTGTTTAATAAACGGATCGCCCGGTGTCAGCACCAACTGCAACAGCGAACCTTTTCCTTCTTGATAATAATCTTTGGGACTTGTCAGTGCCAAATCTGCAAAACAGGAAAAATCTGCATCTGCTGAATATAGCAAATTATCGATTCCTACAGCGTGGCTCAACTGTTTGCGCTTAGCTTCGTCTTCCAGTTCCGTTACCCAACCGTCGAACCGCAATTGTACTGTAGCAACCGGCACCGCATCTAATTGATAAATGTTATCAAATTCTGACCATTTGCGCCAAGCTGGGGGCAATATTTTCTGAATTCCAGGCACATCTAATGCAAAAACATAAGCGTCTGCGGTAATATTTTCTTCTGTTTCGCCGTTAGCTACTAGCAAGCCTGTTACGCGGGTTTCTTCGCCTTCTTCAAACTGAATTTCTCGGACTCTGCGCCGCGTGTGAATTTTCGTTCCTTTGCTTTCCAAATATTCCACAATGGGTTTGTGCAAATATTCGTTGGGAGAACCAGCCAGCATCCGCATGACAGAGGCTTCGGTTTTTGATGCAAAGAATTGAAATATTGTCAACATACACCGGGCTGAAATATTTTCAGTGTCGATAAAACCCAGTGCGTAGGCGATCGGATTCCACATTCTTTTGAGCGAGTTTTGGTTGCCACCTTGACTGCGGAACCAGTCAGCGAAGCTAACTTTATCCAAATCGCGGATAGTTTTCATCGCTCCTTCAAAGTCTATCAAACCCCGGACGATCGGGCTAGTTCCCAGGGCGATCGCATTTTGAATTTTGTCTTGTACGGATAGCTGAGATGTCGTGAAAAATGCCTTCAATCCGTGCAAAGGAGCACCCACCGGAAAGCGAAAATCTAAAGAACCGGTTTCGCCGCCTCGATTGATAAAAGTGTGGACGTGTTCTTTGAGGAGCAAATCGTCAAATGCTCCCACTTTTTTCATCAGAGCAAATAAGTTATAATAGCAGCCGAAGAAAACGTGCAAACCCATTTCAACGTGATTGCCGTCGGGATCTACCCAACTTCCGACTTTGCCGCCGACAAAGGGGCGGGATTCAAAAATTTCTACTTCGTGGCCGGCCTCCACTAAATCGACTGCTGTGGTCATTCCAGCCAGTCCCGCACCTGCGATCGCAACCCGCATTTTACCTATCCTTTACAGTATTTTTACAAATTGTAACAAAATTTAGAATTTCCGAAGCATTCAAAGTTCATAAATGCCGATCGACATTTGTATAGCCCTCTGAATTCTTGCTAGGACATCGGCACTAATTTGACCGTAAGGGTCTTGTTCCAGATAAGTCTTTTGGACAGCTAGAATTTGGTCGCAGACAGCCAGCGAGTCAGATTCTAACCCTCCTTCACCGTGCCGTAATCAAAACCCTAGTCGGAGTTTCGCCCCCTCTCAAATCGCTAGTAAAAGGGACAATCAGTACAGTACGGCTCAATTCATTCCGGCTATCTATGGAAACGACAGCAACAGGACGCTTTTTGCTATCTCCGATCGTTCGCAAAGCTCTAACAAGATAAACTTCGCCTTGTCGCGGATAAGCTTCTGTCATTGTATCAAAGACCTTCCTCTATTAAAATTTCTTCCATTTGTTCCTGAGCAAATGTTGCCCATTCTTCCTCAAACTCAATATCTTCTTGGCTGCGGTTTTGATAAAACTTCCGCAACTTATCTTCTATTTGCTTAGCGTACCAGAGACGGAGAGCTTGTTCGATCGCCTCCGTCCAATCATCAGTAAGCTGATCTATTTTCTCCGCGAATTCAGCATCAAGGGTGACTAACACTTCTCGCTTTTCAGTAGAATTTGACATAATCATTTTCCTTGCTAATTCAAATAAAAAAAATGACTGATGACGGTTGACTGCTGACTAATGTTGTTGGTTGGTGGTTATTGGTTATTAGCAGTCCCAAGCAATTAACAACTGCCAACTGCCAACTGCCAACTGCCAACTGCCAACAGTCAACTGCCAACAGTCAACTAACTTTAAAACATCGGCATCAACTGAAGTGGCCCAATTCCCAAGTCTTTAGCAGACACCCAACGCACCTCAAGCAAAGCGATCATATCCTTAAACTGAGGCTGACCGCGAGAAGCACCCATCAACCCTTTAGCAATAATCAAACCGCACCAACCGTTGGTTAATTTACAGCGGCGATCCCACTTCTTGCGAGCTTCTTGATGCACCGGATCGTCTTCATTAAACTCCCCAAACAAATACAACTCGCCATTTTTAGTTTGCAAAATACCCAAGTCGTATTGCTCATCCTGAAACGGATTTTCGCCCGGATTAAAACCAATCCCCTTCACACCTCCAGCTTCTTTCAAATCCTGAATCATAGTTTTTGCCTTCGGATGAGAAGTTTGGATCATCACCACCGGCAAACCATCTCCGGCGGCATTAATATCAATTTCTGCACCTTGGTGAAACTGGACACTTTGGCGCAGGAAATCTACCGTTTCCCAAGGTACGGCGCCGAGACTCAAAAATGAATTTTGCGGCACCAAATCGTCCCGCAGCAGTGGCTTGTCAAATTCATCATCATCGTCATCATCGTCATCATCGTCATCACCGAGCATCTGTAATAATTCGTCTGACACATCCGGCATCGTGGAAACTTTAACGGATACCTGTTGAATTTCTCCGTCAGACTGCGGAACAGGGATGCGGTAGCGGCTGCTAAGAGTGGGAAAAGTATCTGATCCCAATTTCCGGCGACCGTTGCGGAAAAAGCGGTGAAATGCTTCGAGAGCAACTAACATCGTGAGGGCTTCTTCTTCGTAAAGAATCGATCGCAATCCTTCTAAAGGATGCAGGTTGCCGAAATTTGGTTCAATTTCCGATGGAGGCAAATCGGCTAAATCAATTTCGTCGTCGTCGTCCTCATCAATATCTGCCGCACTTTCAAAGGTAAGAAACAAACAGTCTTGCCCTAAAAAAGCCTGTTCTAAATCTTCAAAAGATTCATCATTGACGACTCGTTCTCGAAACCGCTTCAAGGATTCTAGAGAACGGTACAGTAAAACTCCGTAATCCATTCTGCCTTGCCCCAATACAGACACGTAGAGGCTGGCGACATCCCACTGATTGATTTCAATAGATATAATTTGGTGTTCGCTCAAAGTCCGCCACGGAGCATCTTGCCAAATTTGAGCAGCTTTTTCCATTAAAACTTCAGCATACTGAGGGGGCAACTCAGGAGGTCTGTTGATCGCGACCTCTTCCATGCCGCGAAATATTTCGTCAATTAGGGGCAATTCCGGCACGTAGTCAATGGAAATGCCTAAATCTTGAAGTACGCCCCGCAGATAAAATTGAATTTCTCGGTTTTTGACTACTATTTTTTGGGGCCGGACTGCGGGAGCCGGACTTTGGGGATGTTCCATTGCCCGTAGCAGGGCCCGGACGATCGCCTCTGGGCCGGCATCTGGGCCTACCATGTCCATAGCCCTCACGACTCCCTCGGAGCCATCGACCCAGAGAATGCACTCGCCACCACCTTCTAGAATGTCATCGTCATCTAGCATCATGTGCGAGTCAGCATTAGATAAGGGTCGGCGATCGCCCTCCCACACGCTGGGAATTTGAGGTAAGTTTTGTAGCCGACGAAGAGTAGAGCGATTCAGCGCTGCCATAGAGTAAGCCCGTTGGGTGAAGCATTGTTGCGGTGCCGGTAGCCGGTCAACCGCTGCTTCTCAATCATAAACCCTATAGGGGGAGAGGACATCAAGCTGGGGAACGATGCCCCACGCTAATTAAAAGTTAGAAGCTAAAAATTCTGCCTTCAGCATCTAACCGAATGCCTTCGGGCGAATGCCTGTACAATGGAGCAATAAGATTAAACTCTTTGCATTAGACAGTCTCAGGAGTTCGGCAAATTATGACTCAAGCCATTTCTGAAAAGCGCGGCATTCAAATGACGGACTCTGCTGTCCGTCAAGTTTTAGCCCTGAGAGAAAAACAAGGTAAAGACCTCTGCTTGCGGGTAGGGGTGCGGCAGGGCGGATGCTCTGGAATGTCCTACGTGATGGATTTCGCAGATCCAAGCACTGTGAAATCCGACGATGAAGTGTTCGACTACGACGGTTTTCAGGTAGTTTGCGATCGCAAAAGCATTCTTTATCTCTACGGTTTGGTTCTCGACTTCAGCGATGCTATGATCGGGGGCGGCTTTCAGTTTACTAACCCCAACGCAACTCAAACTTGCGGTTGTGGCAGTTCTTTTTCTACATAAATCGGAAAAGAGGGCATGGGGCAGAAAGTTGTTAACTGCCCCATGCCCTTTTCCATGCAACATCCCAAATCTAAAATCTAAAATCGAATGACCCCTGAAGAATTGTTTAAAGACGGTTTCGATCGCTACCAAGCTGGCGAAGCCCCGGCTAATCTGATCCCCGTGTTTAAAGAAGTGTGCGAAAAAGCTCCCAAAAATGGCAATGCCTGGGCTAGCCTCGCGTGGCTCTACCTGTTGGAAAATAAACCTGCACCGGCTCAAAAGGCAGCGAAAACAGCCGTTAAATTGAACCCTCATGACCCCCAAGCTCGCATCAACCTAGCAGTAGCGATCCTCGATCTCAAAGAAAAAGGAGTGCGCCCCCACGTCGAAGTGGCTCAGCAACTTCTAATGGCTTCGGAAGAGTTGCTCGACGAAGTTAAAAAAAATTTTGAAGAAGGATTAAAGAGAAAACCCGACTGGAAGAGTCTCGCCCGCGTTAAACAGTGGCTTCTGGAGCCGTAACCACGCAAACAAGTCGATTTTTGGGCGGGGATCGAAGAAATCGGCTGTGCGGTTTATTACGACATCGTAATAAATCAATAAATAACTTTATGGAAAACTCAGGAAGTCAGTGCTAGTATTTGAAAACTTAGACGATTGCCAAATCCGCTCAGCGGTTTTCAGATTTTATTAGGATAATACTAGGAGTTGTAAAAACATGAGCACTGACAGCCACGTTAACATCAAACCAGCAACCCGCAACCACAAAGGTTTCTTTATTCAGCCAGCTTCTTACAAGTTGATGAGCATCGATAAATCCGGCTGGGCCTTGATTTGCATGGACAAAGCAGTTTGTCACTACGTAGATCCGGATGATTTGCAATTGCCGAATAAATCAGGAATGTCTGAAGGTTAATTCTGAAGTTGTGAGAGACTTTAAGATGCTTTATTTGAGTAGCTGCCCTCCATTGAGGGCAGCATCTTTTTTTTGTCAGAAAAAACTCCGGCCACGAAGTCGTGTACGGGATTTATATCAATTCCGGTTGCACTCCTCCGGAATTGTTGACTGTTGACTGTTGACTGTTGACTGTTGACGGGCGGGTCGAAAAACTGAATGGTTGAGTGTTAACTGTTGACTCGATGTGATTATTCCGATGCAACCGGAAAGGATATTAAGGGATAGAAGAATAGGAGGAAAAATTACCGGTTAGATTTCAAGGCAAAAAGCATCTCCAACTCAGCAGTTGTTGGTTGTGTAGAAGCTGTGGCTACGCTAACTCCTCGGAGAGAATTCAGCAATTCAGCGACGGGCGGTGAAACTAAATTTGGCTGTACTGCAAGCAAATATTGGTTAGCCCAAGACATGGTTTTTTCCATATCTATGTAAAAGTAACCTTGGTTTGCCCGCGGTAAAGAAGTAGCGATCGCCTGAAAACTCGGACTGCTGCTTAACGGCTGGGGTGGCGTCGAAGTAATCACATCAACTAAAGGCCCGCCGAAAGCTACAAATACAGAATTTTCATTCAGCCAACCGTGCCCGAATAAAGTGCCTTGCTGGGGTATTTGCCACTCCGTAACTTCTTTGCCTTGAACTTGTCTAGGGGCGACACTGACTGTAGGATTGCTTTTGGCGATCGCATCGAGTTTTTTCAGAGTTGCTTCGGCAGCAGGGCGATCGCTGGTTTCAAAAATCATCGCCGCCCCCATCCCCAACTGAGACAAAATCCCTTGATTGGAACCGATCGCCCCGATCGCAAATTCCCCATTCATCCAACCAAAAACCTCTCGATCCGCATCCAAATCCAACCGCTTAAAACTATTCCTCACCTGCTGAACTCCCCTGTCAACTTCCGGGCTATCTTGTGCCTCAGCGGTTGCTTGCGACCAAATTTGATCAATTCCCTTGCCACCGACTAACGCAATGGTTTCGACGGGAAATCTGGGCAACAATTTCGATGCAAATTGTGGATTTTGCTGCACGAATTTAGGCTCTAACTGAGCAATAGTTTTTACCCTCAATCCCTCACTATCCGCCCCAATTCCCGCAACCAAAGACTTAACTTGTTTGAACTGCGAAAACACTGTCCAAGGCAACTGGATATCGGCGGGCAAATTAGCTTTCAATTGCTCAATTGCCGCAGGATAGTCAGCAATATAAACAGTTGCGATCGGATTCTTGACACCAGCACTCTCAGAAAAAAACTTAGTTGTACTCTGCTGCGTAGCGAGGGAGGGTTCTCCTTTAAAAGTATCGATCGCCAATTCCACAGGCTTTTTCAAAGGAGCCATCACTAATTGGTCGTTCAGCAAAGCCACACTGTAGCGCTTGCCAGTTGGCTCTGCAATTTCAAAAATTTTAACTCCTTTATACTCGGTTTCTTGAGTAGTTGCACCGGGCTGAGATTTTAATTTATTAGCAAAATTCCAAGCGCTAATTTTATTTTTCACGCTGACTACTACCAGCAGTTTTGGAGGCTCTGTATTCGTCACAGCATCAGGGGGCAGCAAAGCGACCATCACCCCCCCTAACCAAGGCTTTAAGTCCCTGTCAAAGTCGATTTGAGTGCCTGCCAAGCTTTGTTCTTGAAAGCCCTTCAAACCCTGACCGATCAACTTTTGAGCCCCTGGCGTGCCAAATCGCTGCAACTGGGCCAACGCTTGGGGATTGGGGGAGATAAACGCGGCCATCATTGCTTCGTCGGGCACAACTTTGGCGCTGTCTTGAGGGTTGGATACTTGTTGGCTCAAACCCTGGAAGTAAAAGTAGACCGCAGCGCTACCTGCTGCGGCGATGGAGGCAGCAATTAGAAGCTTTGATTTTTTTGCTGGCATGGTTTGTGTTCCTCGCGTCCATATCAGTTTAATCAAAATACAGAAAGCTTGTGGGGAGGCGATCGAGGCTGCTGTTTATTTTTGTATAATTCAAAACAAGTTTGGACGATCGTCTAAACTGCTAGAACTGTGCATTATTGGTAAAAGATGAAAGTAGCGATCGCGGGAGCAACGGGATTTGTAGGTAGCCGGCTGGTGGAGAAGCTGCAAGCTGCGGGACATCAAGTGGTGGTTTTGAGCAGGGATGCGGCGAAGGCTGGCCGAGTTTTTCCCGCTTCAGCTTATCCGAATTTGGAAGTTGTCGCCTACACTCCGGCGGAGTCTGGTGATTGGCAAAAGTCGATCGCGGGCTGCGATGGTGTTGTAAATTTAGCTGGGGTTCCGATTGCTGAGGAAAGGTGGACGGAGGCGCGCCAGCAAGAAATTCTCGACAGTCGCAAACTGACGACGGCAAAATTGGTGGAAGCGATCGTCAATGCTAATCCTAGACCATCTGTGTTGGTTAGCGCATCGGCGATCGGCTATTACGGAACCAGCGAAACCGCTGAATTTGACGAAACGAGCCTCGCGGGAAACGATTTTTTAGCAGCAGTTTGCAAAGACTGGGAAGCAGCAGCCCAACCTGCAAAAAATGCGGGAACGCGGCTAGCAATTTTGCGGCTGGGGATAGTTTTGGGAATGGGAGGCGCGTTGGCAAAAATGCTGCCACCTTTTAAACTATTTGCAGGCGGCCCGATTGGGACAGGAAAACAGTGGTTTTCTTGGGTTCATCGCGAGGATGTGGTTGATTTAATTTTGTACGCTTTGCAAAATCCGCAAGTTGAAGGCGTTTTGAATGCGACAGCACCTAATCCGGTGCGGATGAATGAATTGTGTCAAACTTTAGGGGAAGTTTTGCAGCGGCCTTCTTGGTTGCCGGTGCCTGGTTTTGCTTTAGAAATGCTGTTGGGAGACGGGGCAAAACTTGTTTTGGAAGGGCAGAAAGTGTTGCCGAAACAAACTTTAGCTAGCGGTTTTCAATATCAATATCCGACGCTGAAATTAGCACTCGAAGAAATTTTATCGGGAAGTTAGAAGTCACATCCTCCTTGTCCAAGAAACCAGGTTTCTGCGATAATTCTGGCATCTTCACGCCCGATTTTGGTAAGAAACCCGGTTTCTGATGCCCACGCAGATAATCCAAGCGGGTTTCTGCGATAATTCTGGCATCCTAATCAAGATTAAGTTAAGAAACCCGGTTTCTGAGCCCTGCGCGATCGTGAGCTTTGAGCAAAGTCGCCGGATCGGGTCCAGCGGGGATAATGCAGCCGGGATTCAGCGGGAACAAATTGCCGTAATAATCGCGCTTCACAGCCTCCAAATCGCAAGTGCCCGCAACTCCCGGTAACTGGTACAAATCGCGCAGATAAGCTCCCAAATGCTCGTAATCTTGAATGCGGCGCACATTGCATTTAAACAAGCTGTAGTAAACGGCATCAAAACGGAATAGAGTAGTAAAAAGCCGCACGTCTGCTAAAGTCACCCGATCGCCACACAGGTAACGACTCCTCAAGAGCGATCGATCGATCTCGTCTAAAACAGCAAACAATTCACTGCAAGCCGAGTCATAAGCAGCTTGAGATTGCGCGAAACCGCAGCGATAAACGCCGTTATTCACCGATTGGTAGATCTTCTCATTCCACTCGTCAATTTGCGATCGCAAATCCAGAGGATAAAGATCCATTTGAGGATTGCTAGCAAACTCGTTAAACTCCGAGTTTAGCATCACAATAATTTCCGAACTCTCGTTATTGACGATCGCCTTTTTCGAGTCATCCCACAGCACCGGCACCGTACACCGCCCCTGATAGCCCGGTAAAGCCAACTGGTAAAGTTCGGGCATCGTGTTGCAGCCAAAAGTCTGCGACTCCATCACCCACATTCCCCCTTCAGAGGGATAGACAAGAGACACAGATATCGCATCTTCAAGCCCTTTGAGCGCCCTCGTCACCAGAGTGCGGTGCGCCCAAGGGCATCCCGTACCCACGAAGAGGCGATACCGTCCCGCAGCGGGCCCGTGAGGGTTGTCTGGTGCAGTGCTGACAAAGTTGCGGAAACTGCTGGTGGGGCGAATGTATGCTCCGGTGCGATCGGGCGGCGCTAGTTTGGACATCATTAATTGCCACATTGATGTCCAGACAAATTTGCCTAGCTTGACTGTTACGGATGAAGGAAGTGATTTGTTTTTCACAATGCGATTAAAAGAGGTTTGCTAAACATAATCTGCTTATTTTAACTCACAGCCGAAGGAAGAAGGAAGAAGGAAGAAGGAAGAAGGCAAACTAAGCAATGGTTTCAGCAATTAATAATGCACTCCCGCCTTCAGGGCGGGCTAGGAGCAACGGCCCACAATAAAATTTAATTTTTGTGGAACAGGCATCTTGCCTGTTCTTGAGAATGATGAGCGACGAGTTTTCTAGGATCTGCCAGAGGCTATTTCAGCATAAGCTCGATCGATCAATCGGCGAGCAACCGTCTGAATTCCCGTATGTTCGTAATAATTGGTAGTCATGTCTAAAAACGCGGCCACATAATCCAATTTGTCATCGGTAACATCAACGTATTGCTTGAGATTGCCTAAAACTATGGCGGGAGTTAAGCCGCGAGACTGTACTAAATTGTTCATCCAACCTTGCGCTGAGGCGAAAGTTGTTGTCACAAATCCGAACTTTTGTGAATTATTTGCGCCGGGAATTAGGTTACTGATATTTTGGAATGTTGAGTTGTGCTGCAAAGTTGAAGGATTCAATCCGCCTAGGGTATTTTGTGCTACTCGAATGAAGTCCGGGCCAAGGGGAATTAAACCGTCAGCGCAAACTAATGCAGCCATCCGCATCAGAGATTCGCCTTTGTAATGGGATAAATAATTACCAAAGCTTCCCACATTGTCAAGGGAAATATTGTTAAGTTTGCAGAAGGCAATTAGCTCGATCGCCACTTTGACGCACAAGTCGATCGTTTGAGTTGTGTCAGCTTTGGGAGTGAGGCGGTTGAGAAAGGAAAGAAAGCCGATGTTTTCGCCGATTTTATTCGCCATAGCCGTTGCACCTAACGCACTGTCGGCGCTGTCTGCTAACTGGTAAAGCCTGACTACGCCTTGATAGGGTTCGTTGGGGTTGGCGTAAAGCTCGATCGCGCGATCGCGAATTTTATCAACTAATTTGCGCTTTGTTTCCCCTGTCACCGCTTGAATAGTATTCTCAAAACCAGTTAGATTATGCCACTCCCCCGGAACCACAAAATCGAGGGATTTGAGCATCATCACAGTGACGCCACCAGACGGCAAATTGTCAACCAATTCCACAATAGATTTGCTCATCACAAACTCCTGAATAGCCCGATTTAAAGTGTTCTTCCAAATACTCCAACTTCGGCAAATCCGATTCCAGATTCCCGATGAATTCCCCAGAAGGAAGTAGGTAAGCACAAATAAATATTATACCACCCGATCCACTTTTGCCCTACTCTGATCTTTTCTCTCTTCTCTAACTCTGCGTTCTCAGCGCCCTCTGCGGTTCATTAAAAAAAGTCTTTTTCACCAAACATTTGCATTTCACTCGCCAGCATAAAGTTAAGTTTCATTATATTAACCGACTCAAAATCGCCTAAGCGTGTTAAAATAAGTGGCGCAAAATAGAAAAACATAAAACATGACGGTTGCAGTTAACAAAACTCCGGGATTAGCCTCGCGTTTAGTAAATGGCGTACTCTCCATCAAGCCTTTGGCTAATCTAGCCAAGCACCAAGCGCGGGAAATGATGATAAAAAGAGGAGAAAAAATCGGAGTGCATTGGCGACAAGAATCCCAAGCACTTTTGTCCCGGAATTGGGATGCAGAATTGCTCAGCGTTCAAAATCCAGATCTGGTTTACCCGAAATATTATCTAACTTCATTTCACGCTTATGAAAAAGGTAATATGAGTTGGGAAGCTGCTACAGAAGTTGAAGTTGCCGCCCGTACAGTTCACGCCACAATTTGGCCGGAAGCAGGTGCAGAAGGCGATGCAAAACTCCGCGCCAGCTATCACGAAGTCATCAAATCTCAAATTGCTTCTTCACCGCAGGATATTGTTGATTTGGGATGCAGCGTGGGCCTGAGTACCTTTGCCCTTCAGGATATTTACCCGCAAGCGAAGATGACTGGGGTAGAGTTGTCGCCTTATTTTTTAGCAGTTGCTAAATACCGTTCCCAACAGCGAGAATCTGAATCTTTAAATCACAAATCTCCCACTTGGGTGCACGCTGCTGCTGAATCTACTGGTTTGCCTGCGGCTGCTTTTGATTTAGTTTCTATTTGTTTAGTTTGTCACGAATTGCCACAGAAAGCTACGAGAGAAATTTTCCGGGAAGCGAGGCGTTTGCTACGTGTTGGCGGACATTTGACAATTATGGATATGAATCCTCAGTCGGAAGTGTATGCCAAAATGCCTCCTTATATTTTGACTTTGCTCAAGAGTACGGAGCCTTATTTGGATCAGTATTTTGGGTTGGATATTGAGCAAGCTTTGGTAGATTCCGGTTTTGCACAGCCGACAATTACTTGCAATACAGTCCGACACCGCACTGTTGTTGCTGAGGCAATAGAGCGATTTTCAGTATAGTGAAGTACAGATATCGGGTAGGACACGGCAGTGCCGTGTCTAACGCTGTCTTTATTTAATTCGATTGAAAACTGCTATAAATGGTAAAGTTGCATAGATATTATTCAATCCTTGGGGCGGTGGGTGAGTGTAAATAGTCTAATCTGTGGATTTTAAAATTTCTGCGCTCGCACCCCCTACTGATAAATAATGGCGATGCTACCGGATTTGATATTAGACAGCCGTAGAAGCTATTCACAGCGCCATTTGTTAGACATTTTGATAGAACCCTAAAAGAAGGACATGAGCATGAACCCGACCGACCCCTCTCAAAACGTCATCGATTGTTTGCAGGTTATCTTGGATGCGACAGCATCGAAAAATTACCAGCTTTTTACTACAGTCGGTGATGCAGGCTACAAAGCGAGCATTACACAAAAAATGTTTGACGATGTTAGCGAGCAGCTTGCTTCCCGCCTGCAAAAGGGATACTCAATTAATTATTTTGGTGAAATAAAACAAGGTAATTTTCCGATTTATTTGTGGAAGCTGAGTTTTGAAGATGGTGGAGATGAATTTGTGGCACACATGACTATGAATGGAGACAAAGTTGCTGGGATTTTCATCGAATAACCTATCTTGGTGATAGTGATTCCGGTTGCACGAATGAGATGATTGTTGAATGTTGAGTAAAATTATGATTTCCTGACAACTGAGTGTTGGGATATTTGAACAATACTGATGCAACCGGAAACAATATGATTAGAAAGCTAGCGAAACCCACTATTTTTAGTGTAGATTGACCTTGACCATAAAATTTATTTTCGGTCTATCGACATAGGGTAGAAACCGGGTTTCTGAGCGTAAGTCACACCAGAACTATGAATGGACAAAACATCTGTTGGTAGAAATGTTTGCACCCATATCTGGAAAGTGGCGAGAGGAATGCTTAACTCAAGGACTTGATGTTTGTAAACGAGCCTTGATTTACTGAATAGAGATAATTTCAGTTAAACTAAAGTTAATGGGGGCATCTCAATTTAGCGGTTGGGCGCTCCTATCTACATTAGTTAAATGTCTTTTGTTTATCTTTTTTATAAATACACAATATTATGAGCAATTGTCACCAAAGCCTGATTACTCATATCTCTTGGGGACGTATTAAAGTAACCACTGACGGCCAAACTTGTCAATTCAAAAATTGTAAAGTATGGCCTGGAGGTTCTAAGGAATGGGATTGGAGACTCACAGGTACTCGTCACCAACCAGGTATTCAACCTGCTGATATCGAAGAAATTTTAGAGCAAGGTATAGAATTTATGGTTTTGATACGTGGTATGGAACTCATGCTACATACCTGTCCCGAAACTGAAGAACTGCTGAATCAAAGAGGTATTGAGTATTATATTGGGCCTACCAAATTGGCTGTAGACCTTTTCAACAATTTAATGCAACAAGGGAAGAAGGTCGGGGAATATTTCACTCAACTTGCTAACGCGGTACCGATGCAGCCAGGAAATTCTATCGAACATTCGCTGAAAATAATCTGCAAGAACTAGGTAACAAAATAGATGAAAGCCCAAAAGCATATTTTTATCAAGTTAGCTTCTGGTATCTCAGCATTTCTAGTGGTTGGCTATTTCGGCATCTCCGCTTATGCAGGACATACTCTTTCAAAGCCAAACAGATGCTTTGACCCTCTTAAAGCATCTGTTTTTGCTGTTCCTCCTGAAAATGTAACATTTCGTACACCTGATGGCGTGGAGATTGCTGGTTGGTTTATTCCAGAACAAGCAACAGACAAGGTATTAATTTTAGTGCATGGATTGAATTCCAGTCGGACTTGTGAGCTTGCTGGAAAGTTTGCCGAGTTTGGTTCAGCTATGAATCAAAAAGGCTTTTCGATACTTATGATCGATCTGCGAGGACATGGGCAAAGTGCTGATTCTCGTTTCACCTTTGGAATTACAGAAAGGCGAGATGTTATTGCAGCAGTGGATTGGCTTAAAATCAGGGGCTTTAAGCCCAAAAAGATTGGGGTTTTAGGTTTTTCAATGGGTTCTGCTACTGTAATTGGAGCAGCAGCAGATGACTCTGACATCGGAGCAGTGGTCACTGACAGTGGTTACGCAGAGGTTTATCCAATTATTCAGAAGCATTGGCAGTCAGCTTCAGGATTACCTGGGATATTTCTTCTTTCTACCATGATGTTTGGACATTTGTTGACTGGATATGATCTAACTTCTTCTACGCCAGTGCAGGAGATAGGTCGTATTTCCCCTAGACCAGTTTTGATTATTCATAGTGCGATCGATCCTTATACTCCTATAGAAAACTCCCGTCAACTTAGAGAAGCATATCCTTCAGCCGAATACTGGGAAACCAATGTGAAGAAACATCCAGAAAGCTACAATACCAACCCCAAGATTTACGTTGACAAAGTTGCTGATTTCTACAATCGGAGTCTCAAGTAGGGCTGCATAATCGGGTCGAGAAGGGTATTTAGCTCTTCCCTCCTAAACCACCGGGCGTGCGGGTCTGCACCGGGCGGTTCATAATTGCCGCGCCAACAAACCAAAAGGATAATCAATCGCAAATTGTATGACTAGCTTCCCAACCTAACATGACTGTTTTACGCTCTCGTCCCCAGCCATAGCCACCGAGTTCTCCAGATTCTCGAATGACACGGTGACACGGAATTAGATAGCCGATAGGATTGTTACCGATCGCATTTCCTACAGCTCTAGCGGCAGTTGGGCGTGCTACCATTTGAGCTATAGTCTGATAAGTTGCGATCGCCCCAAATGGCAATTGCAAAAGTGCTCGCCAAACTTGAATCTGAAAGTTAGTGCCTTTTACCAAGAGCGTTAGTGATTTTTGCTCGCTGAGAGTTTCTGAAGTGAAAATCAGGTCACGCAATGATTGAGTGGCTTGCTCATCACGAATGATTTCAGCTTTTTTCCAGGTCAACTGCAGTCTTTGTTCGGCGGTTTGTTCGTCTGTTGTATCCAAGAAATAAAGATTACAAATACCGCGGGCAGTTGTCGCGATTACAGATTTGCCAAAGGGGGTATCATGAATGCCATAGCGAATTTGCAAACCTGCTCCGCCTGCTTTGAACTCCCCTGGTGACATTGCTTCTAAGTTCACAAATAAATCGTGTAATCGTCCGGGACTTGATAGTCTCACGTCCAATGTTAGGTCGAGAAGGCTTTTAGTCTGAGTGATTTTTGACTTGGCATATTCAACTGTCAGATATTGCAAAAACCGCTTGGGGCTAATGCCGGCCCATTGAGTAAATAGCCGTTGAAAATGATATTCACTTAGTCCTATGTGTTGGGCCACAGTTGCCAGATTCGGCTGGTTTAGGTGGTGTTGTCGCATAAAGGCGATCGCCCGAGCAATCCGGTGATAATCTTCGCTAGCATAGACACTGGCATTCTGCATCGAAATCATCTAGTCTAAGTCAGGGGAATTTTGATGTTTCCTTACTTTAGCCATATACTAGGCTCAAAGCCACCCGTTTCTTGCGGTGAATGCAGTCAGTCGATTTTAGATTTTAGATTTTAGATTGAAGAGATTGAAGAGATTGAAGAAAGCGACCTCACCGATCAAACCGGGGGCTTGCGATGAGGATTAAAAGCTTTTTTCTCACTCCACGGATGCCTCGGACGATTTGTAACCAAATTGCTTGATTGTCAATAAATTAACCGAACTTTCGCTCTCATCCTCCGCGCAACTGCGTCACCAAGTGAACTAATTCGGGTAAAATTAGCTTTTCCACAGCTAGTTTCACGCCATTGCTAGAGCCCGGAAGAGAAAAGACTAACTTGCCTTGATAGACGCCTGCAACTGCGCGAGAGGCGATCGCCCTCGAACCAATTTCTTGATAGCTCAAAAACCGAAATATTTCCCCAAATCCTGGTAAAATCCTGTCAAGCAAACTCTCCATCACATCATAGGTCGTATCTCGGGGAGCGATGCCCGTGCCGCCGTTAAAAATGATTGCATCTACATCTTCACGCTGGGAAAAAGCCTGCATTTGCAATACAATTTTGGCTGCATCATCTTTAACAACAGTGTAAGCTACCACAGAGTGACCCGCATCTTTTAGCAGCTTCTTAGTTAACAAGCCGCTATTGTCTGTTTCCGCCGAGCGGGTGTCGCTAACAGTAATGATAGCGCAGTTTACGGTTATTTTAGATAAGTCGGGGTGAGGAATTTGCGTCATATAACAGATGTTGAAGGAAGAAGGAAGAAGCAAGAAGGAAGAGGGAAGAGGGAAGAGGGAAAAGCGAAGAAGTCATTAGTTAGTTGTTATTTCTTCGTTGTTAGTTATTCATTATCAAATAACTAACAACCAATAACCAATGCCCCATACCCCATGCCCCATACCCCATGCCCTATTCCCCATCAATTATGCCTTGCTAAATCCTAAGCCGTTTGATTCCGAGTAGCGTTCCATAAAACGCATAAATCGATCCCATTCTTCGGGACTTCTCATTAGATAAAGAGCTTCCAAACCAGCAGGCTGACCGTTGATGAACTTAGCCTTAACCTCGCGAGTGAGGAGTTCGCCTTCTTCGTCGATCATGTACATTCCAGTAATGTCTTCGGTACTGGTGCTGCTGAGAGCTTTGGGATTTTCAAAGATAAACGTGGCAGTGCCTTGAGCTCCCGTTTTAGAACGGGTTAGGCGCACTTCGGGCACAGCATCTTCGTCTATACCCCGAGAAAATTGAATTTTAGCCATAATTTGACAGTCGAACCTTAAGGATTGCTTACTTAATTTCTTAATGTTTAATCATAAAACGATTCGGGTACTCGCAAATCAAGACTTGGGAGAGTGGAAGCGGGTGAGAGTGCGTGAGAGTGAGGCAATCAAAGGCAAGGGCGAGGGGATATGGGTTGGTTCTTCTGAGATATTGCACCATTCTCAATAATCCTTTCAGGGCGGGTTCTCCGGCCCACTCCACAAGATAATCTAACCTGAGTTCGGGTTAAGCATAAGGGAGAAAAAAAGCATCGATATTGAGAGAAGGCTTCTTAAGATGAAGGAAATAGAGCGCACTTTCGCCTAGCTGGGTCGCAACCGGCCTCTGAGCAAAGATTATGAGGCGCTGCCGCCTAGCCCAGAAGCCTTCGTATATGTGTCCACGATCCGCCTCATTCTCAAGCGGCTCACCAAGCCAAAGCTGGCGAAACGCCAATTTCACGCCCTATGAAACACGCACTTATAGGGGTAGCCACAGAAAACCCAGAAAAAAAGTGAATTATAGGTATCGAACTATTATGTAGTGTGCTATATAATAGTTGTTGACTGGATTTTTAAATGGATAACAACTCGAACATCAACGAACGGCGACGCGTGGGGAGGCAGCTTTCCTTTGCCCTCTATAGTGCGTCGAACCGCGTCATTCGGCTTCATCGGCCCTTTCTTGAGCCTTTGGGCCTGACCTATCCTCAGTTTCTGGTCATGCTGGCTCTCTACGAGGGCACCCCGCGCACTGTTGGGGAAGTAGGGCAAGAGCTCGGTATGGAGAACGGAACCTTGACGCCCCTCTTAAAGCGCCTTGAGAGCGCGAAGTTGGTAACGCGCACCCGTGACCAGCAGGACGAACGCCGCGTTCTTATCGAGCTGACAGAAGCGGGCGAGGCACTCCGCGAGGCAGCGTGCTCGATCCCTGAAAAGATCGAGACGGCCTGCCGTCTCTCCGATGAAGACCTTGCCGAGCTTCGCGACACCTTGAACGGGCTAGGTCATCCCCGTTCGGCCAAGGCTCTCGACCACGAACCACCTTCCAACTGACACCATCTTTTGAGGTTTCACGATGTCAAACGCAACACACCTTTCAAACGGTCTCATTGAATTAGAAAATGAACCATCACAAACGCTCTCTTTTGAAGAGACAGTTCGAGCGCGCCGCTCATTCCGCTCATTTTTACCAACACCCGTCCCTAACGCTCAAATAAAGCAAGTCTTGGAAGATGCACAATATTCTCCATCGAATTGCAACACGCAGCCGTGGAACACACACATCGTTTCGGGCGAAAAGATCAAAGAATTGGGCCGCATTCTAACCGAGCAAAACGAAGCGGAGAATTTCACGCCGGATTTTAGCTTCGATATGGAGTGCTTTTATGGCGCCTATAGTGAACGCCGAATTGAACACGGCAAAACCTTTTATGAGGCGATGGGTGTGGCGCGGGGCGACAAGATCGCGCGTCATAAAGCCGCTGCAAAAAATTACACCTTCTACGGTGCACCTCATGTCGCTCTGCTCTTCATGCCTTCCTTTGGAGATAATGTGCGCGTTGGCGGTGACATTGGAATGTATGGCCAGACGTTTTTGTTGTCTCTGACGGCGCGCGGTTTAGGAGGTATTCCGCAGACCGCCATTGGCTTTTTTGCACAGACCATCCGCGAATATTTGGGTATCTCCGATGAACTCAAGCTGATGTTTGCCATTGCGTTTGGCTATCCAGACTTCACAGCACCAGTCAACAGTGTTCGGATGGGGCGCGTTCCCGTCTCAGAAAGCGTGACCTTTCACCATTAAAAAATGTTCTTCCTCAGATGATTGGTCATTTAACAGACGTAACCCACAGACCAGAAGTAAAAGCCGCGCTTGTGTCCTACAATCCGGCACTTGGCTGACTAAAGCATACAATCCGGCACTTGGCTGACTAAAGCAACCCCACTTAAAAGGATTACGCGCATCATTATCGATAGCGCCACAGGAGGAAAAGTCAACATGAACATCGGAATCTTAGGCACTGGCAATATTGGGAAGACTTTGGCACGCAAACTCAGTGCTGCTGGACATGACGTGAAGGTAGCCAACTCTCGCGGCCCAGAGACAATCGACATCGACATCCTCAAGAACGGTGCCCGTGCGGTCACCTCCGCGGAGGCGGTCACACGGGTTGATGTGGTGATCATGTCCACGCCGCTTGGCGCCATCCCCCGGATCGCACCACTGTTCGCAGACGTGCCCGCCGAAACGGTGGTCATCGACACGTCCAACTATTATCCCAAGCGTGACGGCGAAATTGTGGCGATCGAAGGCGGGCAGGCCGAGAGCGAGTGGGTCGCCGAGCAGATCGGTCGCCCAATTGCCAAGGCATGGAACGCGATCACGTCCGCATCCTTCGCCGACAAGGGCGCGCCTGCAGGGGCAGCGGGTCGCATCGCAATCCCCGTCGCCGCCGATGGCGACCGGGAGCGCGACGTGGCGATGACGCTGGTCGACGAAACCGGTCTCGACGCGGTCTATTCAGGCACGCTTGCCGAGTCCTGGCGCCAGCAGCCCGGCTCGCCCTGTTACTGCACAGACCTCAGCCGCGAGGAGATGCCTGCCGCGCTCGCCTCGGCGGAACGTGAGCGCTTGCCCAGGCGCCGCGAGCTTGCGATCGAGGCGATCGTGGAGCGGGTGGGTGATAGCACTACCAACCCTGATTCTGACTATGCCGTGCGCCTGACCCGCGCGCTGTTCATGTGAAGGCGGTCATGGGCTGGAGAACAACTTCCCCGCCCGTCACGCCGATCGTCCAGACCGACCACAACAGTGAGACGTGACATGGCTCGTCACACGATCGTCGAGCCGCGCCACGCCTCTTCCCGTTCGACATCCACACAAACAAGCGGAGAGCAATCATGGCGACCGACAACAGCCCACTCATCTTCCTTATGGGCGTCACCGGCCAGACCGGCCGCTTCATTTTGGAGGATTTCGACCGAAACCCGAGCGACGCACGCATCCGTATCGGGGTGCGCAAGCAGGAGGATTTGGAGCGGTTTCGCAATGAAGGTCGCGACGCGGTGCTGTTCGACCTCGACGATCCGCGCACCTTTGGGCCCGCGCTCTGCGGTGTCGATCGACTCAATATCCTGACCGGCTACACGATCGCCATGACGCACCAGACCAAGACGCTGGTCGACGCCGCCAAGAAGGCGGGGGTGAAGCACATCGTCAATCAGGGCGTCTTTGCCAACGACGACTGCACCGACTCGAAATTCTCCTGGTTCGCGCTGGTCGAGTGCTACATCGAGGCCAGTGGCATACCCTGGACGCATCTGCACCCCAATATGTTCATGGATGGAATGTTGAACGTGTCGCCGCCGACGGGCGGTTCGTTCCCGGTGTTCTGGGGAGAGCAGCGGGTCGGCTACATCGCCGTTACAGATATTGCGGCGGTCACGGCCAAGGTCTTGCGCGACGGACCCGAGAACCACGCCTCGAAGAACTATTATCTCAGCACCGAGACGATGACGGGGCCCGAACTCGCCATCATGTTGAGCGAGGTCATGGGCCGCACGATCACCTGCGACGTGCGCCATCCAGCGGACATGGAAGCCTTGTTCAAGGCGGGCGGGTTGAAGGTCGAGGACTGGTACGCCAAGAGCTCGATAGAATTCTGCACACAACTGGCCGACGGGCGGCTGGGCTATTTCGGCACGGTGCGCGACGACATCCCATATCTGCTGGGTCGGCCCGGAACCAGTTTCCGTGCTTGGGCGACAGCACACCGGGCCGAACTGCTCGATCTGGTCGATCGGCGCGCCGACGAAACTCCCACGGAATAACCCTCTTTTATCACTAGCGCGGGAGTATAATTCACTCCGGGTAAGACCGGCCCAAATGATGTACAGCAGTGGAATGAGACTCTTACTCAGTACAAGGAAATCGTTTTATGAAGATAGGCATTCTTGGCACTGGCCATATCGGGAAGACTTTGGCACGCAAACTCAGTGCAGCCGGACATGACGTGAAGGTGGCCAACTCTCGCGGCCCTGAGACGATCGAGGCCGATGTGCTGGCTTTGGGCGCACGCGCGGTCTCGACGGCCCAAGCGGTGGAGGACGTTGAAGTGGTGATCCTCTCGATCCCTCTTAACCGCATTCCCACAATCGCGCCGCTAATCGCCAACCTACCAGCCGAGACAGTCGTCATTGACACGTCGAATTACTATCCCCACCGCGACGACAAGATCGATGCTATCGAGGCCGGGCAGGTTGAGAGCCTTTGGGTGGCCCAACAGCTAGGCCGACCGATCGCCAAGGCGTGGAATGCGATCGGGTCTGGCTGCTTCGCCACCAAGGGCAAGCCTGCTGGAAGCCCTGACCGTATAGCCATCCCTGTGGCTGCTGACCGCCAGAACGATCGCTCCGTGGCGATGGCCCTCGTCGAAGACACCGGGCTTGATGCTTTCGACGCGGGCACGCTCGCCGATTCGTGGCGTCAGCAACCAGGCACGCCCTGCTATTGCACGGATCTCACGCGCGAACAGATGGCGGCAGCACTGGCATCTGCCGACGCATCACGATCGCCAAAGCGCCGGGACTTAACAGTTGCAGTGATACAAGAGCGACTTGGTGACACTACGACAAATCCGGATGCCGATTTCCTGGTTCGCCTGAACCGTGTGATTTATATGTAAAAGCCACAAATTGCGGTGAGACCAAAAGGGAAAGTGAAGGGCATATATGCCATTTCCCTTTTCATTGTGCGACCTGACCACACAACAGTGTTACCGACCTAGAACGCTTGACTGAAAAAGGAAACGTGATGACGAAGCTTTCGGTATTAGACCTTGTGCGGATCAAGCAGGGCGGAGATGCCCGCTCCGCCCTCGACGACACGCGAGACCTTGCGGCCCACCTAGAGCGGTGGAATTACGGGCGCATCTGGATCTCGGAGCACCACAACGCCTCCGGGATCGCGAGCGCCGCGACCGCGCTCGTGCTTGCACACATCGGCGCGGGGACGAGCACGATCCGCCTCGCCGCGGGCGGCATTATGCTTCCCAATCACGCTCCCTACGTGATCGCGGAGCAGTTCGGGACGCTCGCCCAACTCTTTCCAGGCCGCGTCGATCTAGGGCTCGGCCGCGCGCCCGGCACCGACCAAATGGCAGTCCGTGCGCTGAGACGGCCGCCCCAAGCCTCCGACTCGTTTCCCCAGGACGTGATCGAGCTTCAGGCGTACTTTGAACCTTCGTCGCCCGGACAACGGCTCGTGGCGGCTCCCGCCGATGGGACGGAAGTCCCTTTGATCATCCTGGGTTCGAGCCTGTTCGGCGCGGCGCTGGCAGGAGATCTCGGCCTGCCCTACGCCTTCGCCTCGCACTTCGCTCCCGACCTTCTCCTGGACGCGCTGAGGATCTACCGCGAGCGGTTCAAGCCTTCCAAGCAGATGGCTCGCCCTTACGCGATGGTCGGCGTGAACGTTGTGGCCGCTGACACCGACTATGAGGCGCGCCGCCTCGCGACCTCGCAGCAGAAGTCGTTCGCCGACCTTTTGCAACACGGCACGTCCGGTCCCCTGGAGCCGCCAATCAACAACATCGACGACTACTGGTCGCCCCGAGCAAAGGCGCAGGCGGGGCGCCTGCTCGCACGCTCGGTGGTCGGTGGGCTGACCATCGTCAAGGAGGGACTGGAAGCACTGCTACAGGAGACCTCCGCGGACGAGCTTATCCTCGTGTCCGATGTCTACGAACGTGCAGCCCGGCTTCGGTCGTTCGAGATCGTGGCATCGGTCATGGGTTTGACGACACCTTAGAGCTAGAAATTAGTCGCTCCTCAGTAACGATGGCGCTCGTCGAAGACACTGGGCTTGATGCTTTCGACGCCGGCACGCTCGCCGATTCGTGGCGTCAGCAACCAGGCACGCCCTGCTATTGCACCGATCTCACGCGCGAACAGATGGCGGCAGCGCTGGCAGTTGCCGACGCATCACGATCGCCAAAGCGCCGGGACTTAGCAGTTGCAGTGATACAAGAGCGACTTGGTGACGCTACGACAAATCCGGATGCCGATTTCGGGGTTCGTCTGAGCCGTGCGATTTATATGTAACGTGAGTTCGGGATAAGAAAGGGACAAGCAAGTAAGTTAAAAGTCATCAAACCAAAGCTTTACAGGCTCGTCCCATGATTAGTTTAGAAGAACTATTTTGCGCTGTCGATGATTTCTGCCAAGTTTTTGAACCCAGATTGGGATTCAACTGATTACAAAGCCAAAGCGCAATATGAAAAATAAGCTGATGCCACGGATGGATAAGCTGCTAACGCGCAAACGCTCCATCATTGAGACGATTATCGACCAACTAAAAAACATCTCTCAGATTGAGCATTCTCACCCGTCGCAGTCCGGTCAATTTCTTAGTCAACTTGATCTGTGGATTGATTGCCTATTGCCTTCATCCTAAAAAGCCTTCTCTCAATATCGATGCCTTTTTTCTCCCTTCTGCTTAACCCGAACTCAGGTTAATCTACTCTTTGTCGAACAGGCCGGAAAGCCTGTTGAGCGAGAAAGGTGGAAGATGTGAGTTCTTTGTACCCCAAGTTCTCCTCTCCCTTGTCTCCCAGTTCCCTTAGACGATGTAAAGAGAGTTAATGGGCTCGGCCCGCTTTGTGGCTACCAGAGTTTGGTAGATGAGGGCGGATATCTCGCCACGGGTGATGTCGTGGGCGGGGGCAAGCTTTTCGCGCGCGGGATAGTTGACCACGATTTTGCGCTCTGTGGCGGTTGCTATCTCGTCGGTGGCAAAACTGGGAATCTGAGCTCGATCGACATAAACGCTCAAAGAATTGGGGTTGCCACCGGCCAACTGCAAGCCGTTTACCAAAGAAACTATCGCCTGAACTCTAGTCAAATTCTGCTCCGGGCGAAACGTGCTGTCTGGATATCCAGCCAAAAAGCCAGCTCGATTAGCTTGGTCGATCGCTCCCTTGGCCCAAAAATCCGCCGCCACATCCTTAAAAACCGTCGCATCACGGCGCGGCACCAATTCAAACGCCTTCGCCAACATAGCCGCATACTGAGCTCTAGTTACAATCTCGTAAGGTTGAAAAGTGCCATTGGGAAACCCGCTAACAATATTCATCTTTGCCAAGCGATCGATAAAATCCTTAGCCCAGTGCGTGCTGATGTCGCTAAACTTTAGCCCGCCAGGAGTCGGAGTTGGCGTCACATTGCCCAAATCAAATAAACCTTTCACCCGCGAAGAATTGAGCTGATTTCCCCCCGCAAAAATCTTAACCCCAGTCGCATTTTGCAAGTCAAATTCGCCGTTATTCTGAAAGATATTGCCGCCTAAATCTTGAGCATTACCCATATCTGGCAGCGACTTCCCCACCGCAGTCAAACCGTCTTCCGTATTTTTTTCGATGCGATTATTGCGTAAAATCGGCTGAGATTCCCCCGCTAAAACTATACCGGAGCGATTTTCCAAAATTTGGTTATCAGCAATCAAAGGAGCCGACTTAGCTTCCAGAGAAATGCCGAAACCCGTCTTTTGAAAAATATTGCGCCGTATTACTCCCTTAGCAGTTCCCGCCATCATCACCCCAGCCGCAGAGTTTGCCACAAATATGTTGTCGAGAATCGCAGGATTAGCGCTGCCCGTGGCAAAAACGCCTTCGCGCTTACAAAGTGTGAAAGTGCAGTTAGCTACGGTCGGAGAAGTTGACTCAATCCAGACTCCCGTGCCACGACTATCGAGATTGGTGACAGTTACTCCGCGCAATTCCGAATTAGTTGCTAGCTGTATCGTGATATTTTGGCTTGCAGCGGTGGGACTGAGAAATTTGCCGCTGCCTTGAATCAGAATCCCTCTACCTTTGTTAGCTTCATTGCCAATAAGTTTTACTCCCGAAGGAATTTCCAAGGGGAATTTTTCGCCACTAGCAGCGCTGTAAGTTCCCGCTGCTAACTGAATCGTAGTTCCCGATGCAGCGCGGGCGATGATTGCACGGGCTATAGTTTTGAATGGAGCCGATTGGGTGCCGGCTGCGGAATCACTGCCTGTTTGCGGGTTGACGTAAAGTGTTGCCATGTTTTTGTTAAAGAAATAATTGGCGAGCGAGCTTTTGTGCAATTTTCATTGTCTGCGAACTTGACCCCGGATCTATATTCACCTTGGATTTCGGAGATTATTTAATTGCAGGATACCCACAACATTACCCATTAGAAGTTGCAACCGCAGGGGGATTCCCCCTACAAAAGACTGTATTTATCGTTCCCAGCAACAGCAGAACCCGACTTATTTAAGAAGTCCGGGATCTGGGGATGCTATTTTTTCCAGATGTTGCCAAAACCGCTAAAATTTCGATCGCCCATGAGGAAAATCGAACGTTTTGCTGTCATGTACGATCGATCGAGATTCCCTGCCCAAAAACCTTAACCGCTTCAGCCAAATCAGTTTCACCCATTAAAATGCAGCGTCTTAGCAAATCGATATCCAGCGTTTCCAATCCTGACAGTTGACTCTTAATTACTTGCTCGTAGCCATCTTCCCGGAGATGATACAGCCGCAGCGTGCCATCTTCCCAAAACCAGATTTCAGGCACGCCCAAAGCCCGATATTTTGGCAATTTGCTCAGTCCACCGCTAGTATAAACTACCTCGATCGACAAATCGGGAATCAACTTAGCTTCTCCCAAACAAAACGATTTGTCTGCTTGAGTAGAAGCTTCTGGCGTCTTCTCCTGCGTCATTGAACCAGAAGGGTAAAACTTAATACCTTGTTGCAGCAGAAAAGTAGTCACCAAGTAACCAATGATTGCAGAAAAATTTTCGTGTTGGAATCCCGGCATCAGAATCTCGATCGCCCCTGCAAAAAAAGACAACTTTATGCCAGGGGAATCTTCCGAAACCTTCTGGATTAACTTGAATTGCTCCCAAGTGCCGTTGATCACCACTCGCCCATCGAGAATTTCCTGATCGAGAACTTGTGTCATTGACTCGCACCATTATCTCTTATGGGCATTATAACGCATTGTGCGATCGCTCCTACAGAAGATCCGTGCAGCAATTTTAGTTTCAGAATCCGAACAGTTCTTCTTAGTTCCCAGGCTCTTCCTGAGAACGCATATCCCAAGGCTCTGCCACGCCTTAATTCCCGGTCAATTTCACAATACAAGAAGCATCTAAAACCACTAGAATTTCATTTTGAAAAACAGCACAACTTGTCATTGCTGAAGCTAAGGCGGGAATTTTCCCTTGTTCTAGAGAAAGCGTCGCCTCCGGTGTAGAATCAAATTGATTGAGCCAGCCATCATCCTTTATATACTCAAGAGTAAAAGCATTGCGATCGAGCATCCAAAAATCAACTCCATAGTGATTAATAAAATTTTGCAATACAGCTCGATTGGGAGTGTATTGAGCGCGAATTAAATCGTTAAGTCGCTGTTGATATTTGCGGTAGTAGCCTTTCTGATAAGGCACTGCATATTCCTTGGCTACCAGAACAGAACGCTGACTAAATGTTGGCAAGTGGTCAGTCTCTCCCGCTATTGAAGCAATCAAGATATCTTTAGGTTGTTGCTCAAAAAATTTGTACAAACCCGATATTTTACCTTCTACATACCCGACGGTGGGAAATTTTTCGGTCAAGCAGGGATAAAGGACAACGGCGATAGCGATAATCGCTGTCGTAATTAGTGCAACTAGGTTTTTTACATCAAATGTTGTTGTGGTTTTTGAAGCCCAAAGACCTACTCCATCGATAATTAAAGTTAGGGCAATTGCAGTTATTAAAACAACAATAAATCGCAAGCTATAGGCTGTATAGCGACCGGGTTGATATAGCTTGAAAATGGTGGCGTGAGCCGCAAAAAACATCGCCGAGGATGCTAGAAATAGCTGAAGCAAAAGCCAGATTTTGCTTTGAATCTGATTTGCTAAGGGAAAAGCCGATCGCAAAAATAGCAGCAGCGGAAATAACAGCGCGACACAGTGAGTTACAGGCGTAAACAGCGACTTGGGAAACATCCCGCTACCCCGCCCTGTCAACCAATAATCTTTGGGATTTGGGCGAAAAAAAGCATTTCTGCCACCTGGTGCAAATTCGGCCATTTGCTTCGCTTCTGCTGCGGTATAAGTTGGGCCAAATTCAGAGTTATCTAAGGCATAGGGCAGCATTACTAAAAATATTAATCCCAAACCTGTAGTGCAAAATAGGTAATTAGTTCGAGCGCCCGACAAGCACAAACCGCCGTTTTTCCAGCATAGCAGGCGCAAAACTAATATTGCGGCAGCAACCAAGGCGTAAGGAGGATAGAATAGTCCGATAAGTGCGATCGCCCCTAAACAAGGCAGCAACGAACTGCGCGACAAATAATATAAAAAAGCCAGAAATATCGGATATATAAAAGCTCTTGGCGTTGTGGAAGCCAAATCATCAGTCATCCACATATGCTGATTTAACAGCAAAGATGCAATAAACCCAGTCATCGGCACTGGCAGCATTTCTAGGCAAAGCCCAAAACAGTAATAAGTCGAGATTAAGCCGAGAAATAGCGGCAATATTTTGTGAAGAAATAGCGGGTGAATACCAACTGTTGCGGCTAATTTGTAGAGCGTGCTGTATCCTGCGGGGGCGACAGATTGAAAGTAATTAACAATGAAATCGTTGGGGAATAATTCAGGATCTACAAATCGCATCATCCAGAAAACGTGCTGCCTCGCATCGTCTTGCACGATATACTCACCGCTAAAGGCTTGCTTCAAGCCTAAAATAGCATAGAGGGCGGCAAATGTCAGGCTCAGAGTTAACCAAAATATTGTGTGCGATCGGGATTTGCGATCGACTGTAGCAGTTAGAAATTTGTGCAACCGAGCTATTAATACCATGTGAGATTGGAGATTTGAGATTAAAGAATCGGGAAGGACTGATTCTCAAACCTAGGATTATATCATGCCCGGTCAATTACCCCTAATAAAAACCAGTTTACTTTCAACTCTGCCCAATTTTAGATTATTTTCCAGGCTGCACGCCCGCAATTTTAAGGCGAATCCGATACAGACTTGTACTTCCCGTAATATAAAGCGTTTTGCGATCGCTGTCTCCCCAAGCCAAATTAGTCGCCGTCTCAGGCACAGAAATCTTCCCCAAAAGCTTGCCATCCGGCGAAAAAATCCACACTCCCCCCGGCCCGGTGCTGTAAACATTCCCCTCTACATCAACCTTTAAACCGTCGGGAACTCCGCCTTGACTAGCGTCTTTTAACTCCGCAAAAAGCTGCTGGTTGGTAACAGTTCCGTCCGGTTTTACATCGAAAACGGCAATGTATCCCGCTTCCGAATTGTTGACATAAAGTTTTTGCTCGTCTGGTGAAAAAGCGATGCCATTGGGCAGCACCAAATCCTTAACCTGCAGAGTTAATTTTCCGTCTGGTGCCAGTCGATAAACACCGTAAAAGCCCAATTCTTCCTGATCTTTACTAACACCGTATGACGGATCGGTAAAATAAATGCTGCCATCAGATTTAACCACCAAATCGTTCGGACTGTTGAGCCGCTTGCCCTCGTATCTATCCGCCAAGGTGATAACTTGGCCGTCCTTTTCTGTGCGGGATACGCGGCGATTTTCGTGTTCGCCAGTAAGTAGGCGGTTTTCTTTGTCTAAAGTATTACCGTTGGCTTTTCCCGAAGGGCTGCGAAATACCTCAACTTGCTGATTTGAGCCGAATTTATAGATAATATTGGCGGGAATATCGCTGAACAGCAAAAAGCCGTCTGGATGCCAAATCGGGCCTTCTATAAATTGGAAATCGCCAGCTAGTTTTTCTAATTTTGCACTGTCATCGAGAATACGTTGCATGGTATTTTTTTTGTCCTGGTTTTCCGTTTGGGCGGTCAAGATTGTCAAATCAGATGTTAATTGGTTGGACAAATTGCTGTCAGTGAAAGGTTTTAACAGATGATTTTTGAAAAGCGTGTTGCTGAATGCTAGAGTCAAAACTATAAACAAGAGGCTGATGGTAGCAATTTTGGCGATCATGTTGGCCTTGTTAATTGCATTGAGTGAGAGTCGTAGTAAAAGCGATCATACCGCACCTATATTACATTTATATTAAGAATACAAAAGTGTGGCTTCAAACAGACCGCCGCGCGGATAACATAGTATAGCAATGTCATTTCAATTAGCGATCGCCACCTGCTGACATTCCTGAAGTTGACACGCCGGAGCATGGATTAAAATCACAAATAATATCTAGCTATATGCTTTCTATGTTAGATATCAAACTACTAGGCGGATTCTGCCTTTCCTGTGCAGACCAGCCCGTTGTCGGTGTCACAACAGAGCGCCCGCAAGCTTTGTTGGCTTACCTGGTACTGCACCGCGATATCCCGCAAACCCGTCAGCGGCTTGCCTTTCAATTCTGGGCCGATTCCACCGAGGCCCAAGCTCGCACCAACTTGCGCCGGGAATTGCATCACCTGCGTCAGGGACTCCCCGATGCCGATCGCTACCTGCTGGCGGATGCCAAAACCCTGCAATGGAATCCCCATGCCTCTTTCGTGCTGGATGTGGCTGAGTTTGAACGGGCATTCGCCGCAGCAGAATCAGCGGAACGAGCCGCAGATGTTAACGGTGCCAGAACAGCCTGGGAGCAAGCGATCGCACTTTACGGCGGTGATTTGCTGCCGAGTTGTGAGGATGAGTGGATTTTTCCAGAGCGCGAACACCTACGACAGAAATTGCTCCATGCACTCGAATCTCTGACTCGCCTGTCGGAAGCTCAGGGTGATTATCGGGGTGCAATCCGCTCTGCACAGCGCTTACTGGAGATCGATCCGTTGCACGAAACCAGCTATGCAGCTTTGATGCGATCGCACCATTTGAACGGCGATCGCGCCAATGCACTCCAAGTCTACCACCGCTGCATGACTTTGCTGCGCGAGGAACTAGGAGTTGACCCTAGTGCGATCACTCGCAAGCTGTACGAGCAACTGTTGCTGGAAGACGAAGCGCCCGACATTCAACCCTCGTCTCACTCCGCCGGGCCACCCCAAACGAATTTGTTTCCCTCACCTTTGGCTTTGTCGCCTCTAGTGGGACGCGATCGCGAATGGGCATCGATTCAGCAGTGGGCAAAGCCGATACTGCTTGCAAACTGCGGCGCGATCGCCACCGCTGAGGCATCGCCAGTGCTCTTGCTCGCGGGCGAACCCGGAATCGGCAAAACTCGCTTGCTGGAGGAGCTACGAGTCACGGCACAGGCGGTTCAAGTGCTGTGGGGACGCGGATTTGCCGCCGAGATGGTGCGACCCTACGGTATCTGGATTGATGTTTTGCGATCGCTCGTTATTCCCCCCGCCCTCAACATTCCGCCAGAGCTAGGTTTCTTACTCCCAGAGCTCGCTCAACCTGGGAAAGCTCCGCCCGATATGCCTCCGGCACCCTTGCGCGAACGCAGTCATCTATTTGATGCGGTGGTACAATTGCTGGCTCAATCTGCCAGTGAGGCTGCCTTAATCGTCATTCTAGATGACATTCAGTGGATCGATGAAGCCTCATCGGCATTGCTACATTACGCCATCCGCTTGCTGAGTCATAAGCCGATTTTATTCGCCTGCACCGGGCGTTCCAGGGAACTAGAGGAGAATGCGGGCATCTCGCGGGTGGTGCAGGCACTCAGACGAGAGCGACGGCTGCTAACGCTGGAATTGCAGCCTTTCGATCGACAACAAACGGCTGAATTGATTCGCAGACAGCAAGCGGTTAATCCGTTAGAGCTATCTCCAGAAGCGGTGGAGCGCGTATTTATCGATAGTGGCGGGAATCCCCTGTTTGCGCTGGAAGTTGCCCGGGCATTGTCCCAGGATCGCTCTACTCATGCTGATAATTTAGAGGCTTTGATCCGCGATCGTCTCCACCAATTAGATGACATGGCTCGCGAATTTTTGCCTTGGGCAGCAGCATTGGGGCGCAGCTTTAAACCGACAGCGGTGGCTCATGTGGCAGACTATCCGCTGCCGAAATTGCTGATGGCGATCGAACAGCTCGAACAACAAACTATTATCCGTCCCAGCGCCTCTCTCGGTGACGAAATCGGCTATGACTTTGCTCACGATATTGTGCGTCAGGCTGTCTACCGGCAGTTGTCACAACCGCGCCGCCATTTGATTCATTTGCAAATTGCTCATAAGTTGCATCAACTCTCCACACCAGACAACGCCTGGGCTGGCGATATTGCTCGTCACGCCGCCATCGGGGGCGATCGAGAATTAGCCGCTTCTAGCGCCTTCTGTGCAGCCGAACGTTGCTTGAAATTGTTTGCCTACGCGGAAGCATCAGAATTGGCTCAGCTTGGGATTGAGCAGTGTCAAGGACTTGACGATCGCACTCGCATTCAATTGCATTTAAAATTGCTGCGGGTTAGTGCGATCGCAGGCGTTACTGGCGATCGAGTTTCTCAACTCGACAGGGAGGTGCACCGCTTAATCGATGAAGCAAATGCTCTCGGTTTAGAAGAAGCAGAAGCCACGGGACTTGAGGCATTGGTGATCTTGCATTTCGATCGCAGCAACTTCGCCAACGTTCACCAACACTCGCTGCGGGCAGCAGAGGTAAGTCGGGCATCGAGTCCAGCTACTGCCGTGCGATTGCTGGCCTATGGCGGGTCTTGCTTGGCGGAAATTGGACGGGAAATGGCGCGGGCAGAAGCATTGTTGCTAGAGGCGCAGTCCCTGGCTGAGAGAGTTGGTTTGAAGAACATCGGAATTGACCAAGGGTTGGGTGCCGTACAGCGCCATCACGGGAACTATGCCCAAGCGCGAGTTTTGTGGCAACAGGCGTGGCGATCGGCCGCGGCCCAGCAGGATCACTGGTGCGAGTTTTATAACCTCAGCTATTTGGCGATGACGGAACTGGAAGCGGGCGATCCGGCTGCGGCCTTGCCTTATTGTCAGGAGATGGCGATCGTCTCCGCCAAAATTAAAGGCGAAGGTAGTGAAGGTGCGGTGGCCAATGCGCTTTTAGCTTTAGCAAACTATCAGCTTCAGCAAATTGGTGGGGATGCTGCTTTGGAGCGGGCGATCGCGACTTTGCAGCAGGTGGATGCGAAACGGATGCTGTCTTATGTGCTGATTGGGGCCGCCCAAGTCGATTTAGAGTGCGATCGACCCCTTTTGGCAACAGCCCGCGCTGAAGCTGCTTTAGAAGCCGCTCAGACGGTCGATCATCCCAGCGAGATTGCTCTGGCTTGGGCAATTTTGATTGAGGGTGCTTTAGGTTTGGGCGATCGAGAAGGGGCGATCGCGCGGTTTGAATCGCTGCGCGATCGCATAGATCGCCCTGCGCTCAGTTTCCGTGCGCGCACTGCTGTCGATCGGGCGATCGAACAGATGCAGAAAATTCCTGCAAAAAACGCTTAAATTATCTTACAGAGGTCATTATGTCTCTCATCAAAGTTGAAACAACGACCGATCAACCAATAACCGCAGAAATGTTAGCTGATACGCGAGTTTTGGATTGTCTTGGGGCAAGAAATGCCACGTGGCACTACTCTTTACTATCAGCCGATCGCGATCGCATGATTTGCACCTTTGAGGCACCAGATGCAGAGTCTGTGCGACAAGCTTATCGCCAAGCCGATGTTGGGTTTAGCAAGGTTTGGACAGCCCAAGTTATTGAACCTGAAGGTGTGCTACCTGTATGGAACGAACCCATCCTCAAGGTGTGGGAGGGAAGCTATCCGAAGGGCTTTACCGATGAAGAGTGGAAGGAAGCCCAGCGATTAATTTTAGCGTGCTATGAGGAACGGGGTATTGAATGGGTGCGTTCCTATGCGTCGCTGGATAAAACTCGCGTGGTGTGCGAACTGAACGCGCCCGATGCGGAAGTGATTCGAGAAGCCCACGGTAAAGCTGGAATTCCCTTCGATCGCGTTTGGTGTGCCGAAGTTCTCAAACCTTAAATTCGCGCGGACGATCGGGGTTGGATGCTTTGGGAACGCTTCGAGAACGCTTTCGGAACGGTTTCGGAACGATCGCCTCGTTAGATTGATATCAAGTTAATCAAACAACCAGCAAATTAACTCATCCCTTTACACTTTAAGGAGAAATAAAATGGCTGAATTTGACCTTGGTACCTTGCCATCTAATAGTGCCGTAGTAGTTCCGCGCCGCACTATCAGTAATCTCAACAGCAAAGACACCTACAGTTTCCGTCTGGATAGCGATAAAAATATCAACCTTGGGCTGGTTGGTATGACCGACGATCTCAATGTTCAACTATTTCGCGACTTCAATGGCAATGGCTTAGTTGATGGTAACGATAAGCAAATTGCTATTTCCGATCGATTGCGTTTGGATGAAGTAATCAACTTGTCCTCAGCAGTTGCTGACGTTGATGCAGGCAATTACGTGGTGCAAGTCAATCGGAACCGTGTGTTCAACGATACTCCCTACAATTTGAGAGTATCGGCTGACGCAGCAGGAACACCCAGCAAAGTCCTTGCCATAGAAGATGATTTCGGTGCCGTGTTTTCCAACGACAAACCAAGAACTCATCAAGGTTCTGTGGGTAACACCGACACCACCGATACTATTCATCTCGCTGTCAATACCCAGGGATTTTATCACTTTGGTCTCAATAATCTCAGCGCTGATGCCGATCTCCGATTGATTCAAGACAAAAACAACAATCGCGCCGTCGATGCAGGTGAGGTAATTGGAAGTGTGGTTAAGCGAGGCACTATTTCCGAAGGATTTGTCCAAAACTTGGCTCCGGCAACTAACTACTATCTTCAAGCCTCTCAATTCACAGGTAACACTAATTACTCTGTTACCTTGACTCCCATTCCCAACTAGAAAGTCCTGGGTAAAAACTCTATCTGTAGGGTGCACACTGTGCACCTTACCCTATCAATTGTTCGTTCAAATGGCTTTAATTGAAGCCAGACAGCTATGACCGCAGTTTTATTACAAATCCGCAATCGCACCATCTCTGGGGAGGAGATAGTTCCTCGACTTGCCAGCTACCAAATGCTGCCCCAATTATACCGCGAAAGCATCATTGATGAAGCGATCGCCCCCATCGATTGCACCGCTGAAGAAATCGTGAATGCCAGCCAGCAGTTCTACGAACAAAATCAACTGCTGGACGAAACCACACAACAGATTTGGCTAAAACAGCAGGGGATGAGTCGGGAATTTTTAGAGACTGTTTTCATTCCGCGGCTGCTCAAAATTGAGAAATTCAAACACCAAAATTGGCATCACAAACTAGAGTCATATTTTCTGCAACGCAAGCGATCGCTAGATCGAGTCATCTATTCTTTGATTCGGGTTAAAGACGCAGAAATTGCGCGAGAACTGTATTTTCGGATTCAAGAAAAAGAGCAATCCTTTGCCGAACTGGCGCGCGAGTATTCCCAAGGCCCAGAAGCTCAAGTCCATGGAATCGTTGGCCCGGCGGAACTCGGCACAATCCACCCGAATTTGGCGCATCTGTTGGCGATCAGCCTGCCCGGTCAGCTTTGGCATCCTATCCCTGTAGAAGGATGGCTGGTGATCGTCAGATTAGAAACATTGATTCCGGCTCAGTTTGATTTAGCGATGCGTCAACGTTTGCTGCGCGAATTGTTTGAAATTTGGGTGCAAGAACAGATAGGTGAAATGTTGAATTGACGGGCAGGAATCTGACTATCGTACCCCTGCATAAATCTTATCTTCCAAATAGAAACTTTTGAATACCATCACGCTTAAATTATGATGACACAAACATTCGATCAAACCAAAGCAGAAGCATTCGCCGGACGGATGCTGGACATTCTCAACAGTGGCGCACTCTCCGTCATGATTTCGATCGGGCATCGCACCGAACTGTTCGACACAATGGCAGAATTGCCGCCCTCTACCAGTCAACAAATTGCCGATGCTGCCGGATTGAACGAACGCTACGTGAGGGAATGGCTCGGTGCAATGGTAACGGGTCGGTTGGTGGATTATAATTCGATCGACAAAACCTACACTTTGCCGACAGAATATGCAGCATTCCTGACACGGGCTGCGGCTTCTGACAACATTGCCCCCTTTGCTCAATTCATTCCGGTGTTGGCATCGGTGGAAGACCGGATTATCGATTGTTTCTACAAAGGCGGCGGTGTACCCTACTCCGAGTTCAAACGTTTTCATGCCGTGATGGCAGAAGATAGCGGTCAAACCGTGGTATCTGCTCTATTTGACCACATTCTGCCACTGATTCCCGGACTTACCGAAGCGTTGCAACGGGGTATTGAGGTGCTAGATGTCGGCTGCGGCTGCGGGCGAGCACTCAACAAGCTGGCGGTCGCCTTTCCGAATAGCCGATTCACAGGCTATGATTTTTCGGGAGAAGCCATTGCCCATGCCAACACCGAAGCCCAACTGCGGCAATTAAGCAATATCCAGTTTGAGGTCAAGGATGCCGCCACCTTGGATGAGTGCGATCGCTACCATTGGATCACCACATTTGATGCAATTCACGATCAAGCCAGACCCGATATTGTACTCCAAAACATCTACAAAGCGTTGTGTCCCGATGGCGTTTACCTGATGCAAGATATCCGCGCCACAACGGATGTCGGCGGTAATCTAGAGCATCCCATTGCGCCCTTACTCTACACCATTTCTTGTATGCACTGCATGACTGTTTCTTTAGCCTACGGCGGCATGGGATTGGGCACGATGTGGGGTCAAGAAAAAGCGCTGCAAATGTTGAGTGAAGCTGGGTTTAGCAGCGTTGAAATCAAGCAACTAGCCCATGATTTCCAGAACGACTATTATATCATCAAAAAGAGCTAAAATCATGTGCAAAATTTGTGCGATCGGTCAACAATTGCATAAGAAAAAACAGCTTAAATGCGGGTTTTTGGATACCAGCCAATTTTCGGTATTTATCAATCTGAAGCAATTGTCTTCCACACCGGAATTCAAATCATCTCAACCACTTAACAGTTCTCAATCATAAGTTAAGCCCCTGGTTTAACACCCAGGAATCATAATCACAAAGAGGTTAATTTTTCAACTGTTTAAGTGGACACGAATGCTCAAGTTATTAACCCTGACTTAAGAGGAATAAAGCCTTTACTATGAAACTGTTTGTAGTAAGGACTTTATTCCTTTCAACTCTCAAGCAGCAAATGATATAAATAGCGAGGCAATACCGATCGCGATCGCACCGATACCCATCACAAAAGACCAGAAGCGGTGATAACTCTTAACCGTCGTACCGCTATCGCTTTCAAGCTGAATCAAATCCATCCAAGGTGCAACACCCCGGCGGAACCAACCCAATGCGCTAACATCCATTCCAATCAAACTTTCAACCCGTTTCATGCCAAACAGGAAATTACCAAGTGGCCCAAAACGAGAAGCATATCGCAGATAAATCATTCCCGTTCTGTCTTGCAATTTCAAATCTGAACCGAAGGCATAACCCGCATCGCCGCGACCAATTAATTCGCCTTGTAGTTGCGCCGGCTGACCCCGTAAAGGGCTTGCGTAAGGGTCAGACATTAAGGTTAAAACATCAAAATGTTCTGCTTGTTGGTAATTCGGGAACATCACCAGAGTCTTGAGCAAAATTCCCGTACCCAAACCGATTAAAGGACAAGCAACCATCATCATCGGGTTTACAGCATACAGGGAAATGCCGATCGCAAAACCCACCGCTAAGCCCAGAGTTTCTGCACTGTACAGCAGCACATCGAACACAAAATTGCCGTACAATCTCCGTTTGCTCAAATCGTTGCCTTCGGCGACAATTCGACCCATATCAAACTCAATATCCAAGCCTAATTGTTCGGCATAAGTGCTCAAAGCGCGAACTCGTTTACCAGTCAGCGGGTGAGTCGAGTTCAACTCCATCCACCAACCCCACGGATTAAACATATCCCACAAAAACACTCGTCCAATCTTTTCTGGTTCCGAAGAAATCCGGTAAGCGGTACCGGTAGAGGTGGCAGCTTTGGCATCGTAAATGCCTAAAGCGCGAGTTCCTTCTAACAAAATGCTGGGTTCCGTTGCTCTTTGTCCTTCTTCCAAAATACCGTAAGCAATTTTTACCAAAGCGCGAGACAAAGCATTGGGGTTGCCAGTAGTTTCGGCAGCAAAATGGTCGGCAAAATATTCTCGCGTCCGCGACAAATACAGTAATAAATAAGTGCCAGCGATGTAAAACAAATAAGCAACAGCAGCTACAGTAGCCGCCGCATCTTTAGCTTTTTCGCCACCACTTCGACCCATTCTTTGAGTTGTAGTGTAAATTAAATAAGTAATCTGCACCAAAGTCGAAGCTAAAGTCATTACTGCAAAGTCCCAGTGGACGATGTGACCGAGTTCGTGGGCGTAAACAGTGGCAATTTCCTCGTCGTCTAAATAGGTAAAAAGACCTTGACTGACGACTAAACGAGCGCTGTTGGGAAATGAACCGTAAGTGAAAGCAGTAGGGTTTTGGTCGTCGATAATTCCTAAACGCGGAGAAGAGAGTTTTTTCTGCTTGCAAACCTTCTGAATAACTTTCGCTGTTTCGGGACTGAGGCCTTCAATTTCTGCTAGGGAAACCCAGCGGGTATTGTAGAGCCAATTTTGGCTTAAGTCCATCAAGTAAGGCGATAGGAAAAAAGCAGCGATGTTAAAAATCAGAGTTATGGGAAGTGCGATCGCCAATCCGGTAACTGGATCGGGACTACTGAGAATCAAAACTGAGGCTAAAGATAGCGCTAACACCATACCAAACAGCAGGCTGAGGGTGACGCCGGAAGCTAAAACGAGATTTCCGCCAGTTTTCTGTATCAGTTTAACGCCTGCTTTGGTGGCTCGCCCTGCCTTGCGTAAAGGGGCATGAGATGACATAATAATCTCCAAAGGTTATTGACAAATGGAAATGACCGTGGGATTTTATCTATACTTCCCTGTTTTAACCTGTTAATGCGGATTGCTGTCAGGGGTCTCAACAAAAATATAGAATTTCCTCTAAAATTGTTAAGACTGAAAACCGCCCCGAAATTTATTTGTGCGGATTCAATTCACAACTCAAAATTCAAAACCAACAATCAAAACTATTTAAAACTTACTGCCATGTCTATTATTGAAATTGCCCAAAAAACGCGCGTATCTGCTAGAAAGTTGGCAGTTTTGTCGACTGATGCCAAAAATCAAGCTATTGAGGCTATTGCGAAAGCTTTAGAATCTGCTGCGCCGGATATTGTGGCGGCGAATGCGGCTGACTGCAAGGCGGCCCAGACTGATGGAATAGCGAAACCGCTGTATGATCGCCTCAAGTTGGATGAGAGCAAGTTGAAAAGTGCGATCGCGGGCGTGCGCGACGTTGCGAAACTCCCAGATCCCGTAGGTGTCGTGCAAATTCACCGTGAATTGGATACAGGATTAATTCTGAAGCGCATCACCTGTCCTTTGGGCGTTTTAGGCATTATTTTTGAAGCGCGCCCAGAAGCTTTAATTCAGATAGTATCCTTGGCAATAAAATCAGGAAACGGCGTCATTCTCAAAGGCGGCAAAGAAGCAGTCCATTCCTGCGAAATCTTGACAAAAGTGATACATCAAGCATTAGCAGAAACTCCTGTTAATCCAGAAGTCGTGCAGTTGCTGACCACGCGGGAAGAAACAATCGAACTGCTAAAAATGGATGAATATGTAGATTTGATTATTCCCAGAGGTTCTAATTCCTTCGTGCGGTTCGTGCAGGAAAATACTAGAATTCCAGTCTTGGGACACGCCGACGGCATTTGTCATTTGTACGCAGACAAAGCGGCGGATATTCAGAAAGCAGTAGAGATTTCTGTCGATGCAAAAACTCAGTACCCAGCCGCCTGCAATGCCATTGAAACTTTGTTAGTCCATAGTGCGATCGCCCCCGTTTTCTTGCCCGCAGTTGCCGAAGCTTTGCAGCATAAAGAAGTCGAACTGCGGGGAGACGAAAAAACTCGCGCCATCCTCGAAAATATTGCCGAAGCGACAGAAACCGATTGGTCTACAGAATACAGCGATTTGATTTTGTCAATCAAAATAGTAGATTCTGTGGAAGAGGCAGTTAACCATATCAATACTTACGGTTCCAGACATACAGATGTCATTGTTACCGAAGACAGCGAAGCCGCCGAAACTTTTTTAAATGGAGTCGATGCGGCCGGAGTTTATCACAATTGCTCGACTCGATTTGCCGACGGTTTCCGCTACGGTTTCGGTGCAGAAGTGGGGATTAGCACGCAGCAAATGCCGCCTCGCGGCCCTGTCGGTTTAGAGGGGTTAATTACCTATAAGTATCGAGTTGTTGGAGATGGCCATGTTGCCGCGAGTTATGTAGGGAAAGATGCTAAGGGGTTTACGCATCGAGATTTGTAAATCCTCCATAGCCGATCAAACCAGACAATAAAAAAGTCGGTAGATACTGAATCTTAAGTAAAGTGTCTCTTCTCCTTCATCCATCCCAAAAAAAGCGATCGCCCTCCCCGGTAAACAAACTTAGCTACAATAAGCTATACTGTGCTCGACGACTCCCCAAATCGAACAATTTGCCGTGGTTTATGTCTAACTCCTCCCTCCTCACCCCTGGTTCGACTCTCGAAAAACGCTACCGCATTCTCCGCGAATTGGGCCGCGGTGGCTTCGGGCGGACTTATCTCGCCGAAGACATCAACCGCTACAACGAACATTGCGTCCTCAAAGAGTTTTCTCCGGTGGTTCACAGCCCGAAAGCGGCCGAATTGTTCGATCGCGAAGCGAGTATGCTTTACCACCTCCAACACCCGCAAATTCCAAAATTTCGAGAACTCCTGCGAACGGATTTGGGCGGGAATCCATCTTTATTTTTAGTGCAAGATTATATCAAAGGTCAAACCTACGAAGAAATATTGATATCGCGCCAGCAGCAAGGTAAAAATTTTACCGAAGCCGAAGTTACTCAACTGCTATTTCAGCTTTTACCAGTTTTAGAATACATCCACTCGAAAAATTTAATTCACCGCGATATTTCCCCGGATAATATTATTCAGCATGATGCTGACAAACTACCATTTTTAATTGATTTCGGTTCTGTTAAGCAAATCGCAGCCAATGCCGTACTTCAGTTTAACGGACAATCGGATACGGCTATCGGCAAACAGGGTTATTCGCCAGCGGAACAAATGCGGCTGGGTAAAGTTTCTGCTGCTAGCGATTTGTACGCTTTAGCCGTCACGGCTTTGGTACTGTTAAGCGGCAAAAAGCCTCAAAAATTGTACGATATCAATAATAAAACTTGGGATTGGCGATCGCACGTCAGTGTCAGCCCTAATTTAGCCACGGTATTGGATCGGATGTTAGCAGAACAACCGGGCGATCGCTACCAATCTGCAAAAGAAGTCCGCGAAGCACTCAAAGATCCAAAACTCTCTCACATTGGCAGTATAATTTCCCAAATGGTGACAATGAACTTTGTCGGCCGCCCTTTCAAAAACACCACTCAAACTGCTACCAGCAATCATACTCCTGTTCACCAAACTCCTCAAGTTGTTAACCACAACAGCACATTCAAGTTAATTCCTTGGAAAACCCTAGGTAGTTTAACTGTCGTTTTGGTGCCAGGAATTTTAGCTTTTAGTGTAGTCAAATCTGGTTTCACGTTGCCCAAGTTGCCGGAGTTACCTAAATTAACTTCGCGCCAGCAACCTCCCGATACATCCTTAGAAGAAGCCGAAATAGTTCGTCAAGAAAAGATTGGTAAACGACGTAAAAATCTCAACATTAATCAAGATATATTCTATCAAAAAGTGGATGAATTATATTACAATAAATATCCAGAATTCCAAGGTCGTACCTTGACAGAAAAGCCTGAAGATGCTGAAATTAGGCGGAAATGGTATGAAGTTGCTGAGGATTTACTGGACAAGTTGGAGAAAGGAGGAGAGTTGTGAAATTTAAGATAGAATAAGAGTGATTGAACCACAGAGAGCGCAAAGAGCGCAGAGGCAGAAGGAAAAGGGCGAAAAAAGAGAGGGAAGGGAAAGAGAACTTTATCTGGTTTAATACAAATTGGTATAGACAACGCACTTTTAGTTTATTGCAAAATGGATTCTATTCAACTTACAGGAATTCGCTGCTACGGATATACGGGCTATCTGCCGGAAGAGCAAGTTTTGGGGCAGTGGTTTGAAGTGGATGTTACTCTCTGGCTGGATTTATCGCAAGCTGGAAAAAGTGATGATATTCAACATACTCTTGATTACCGCAGCGCAATTACTCTGATTCAAAAGCTAGTCAAAGAGTCGAAATTTTTATTAATCGAACGCCTAGCAGATACTATTGCTCAAGCGCTTTTAGAACTACCGTTAGTCGAAAAAGTTAAACTACAACTCTCGAAACCTGCTGCCCCCATCCCTGATTTCGGAGGTAGAATTACTCTAGAAATTACTAGAAGTCATTAGTCATTAGTTCTTAGTCCTTAGTCCTTAGTCATCAGTCTTTAATCTGCATTAGTTTGTCGCTAATGACTGATGACTATTGACTGATGACTATTGATGAATTACCACTTCAGCAAGTTAAATTCTTCCATGTCTACCGTATTGCGGTTGCGATAAATCGCCAAAACAATTGCCAAACCCACCGCAGCCTCAGCCGCCGCTACCGTAACTACAAACACGGTAAATACTTGGCCCTTAATTTGTACAGGGTCGAGATAATTGGAGAAACCCATCAAATTGAGATTGACAGCATTCAGCATCAACTCGATCGACATCAACACGCGCACTGCATTTCTGCTGGTAATCAAACCGTAAATACCAATACAGAAAAGTGCGGCGGCTAATAACAGGAAATACTGGAGTTGCAGTTGCATAAATTTTGCGATTTTGTCTCAATCTAAAGTTACTACAAAACTAACACTATGGTGCGCCTAGCGCACCATAATATTACTTAGATTCTGGCGAAGACACATCTCCGGCAGAAACTAATTCGCGAGGTCTTTCCGGCAAACTCAAAGCAGGTGTTTCGGATAGCTTCTTTGACAGTTCATCCGGGAAGAAATCGCGGCGCGCCAACACAATTGCCCCTACCATTGCCATCAACAAAAACACTGATGCTAACTCGAAAGGCAGCAAAAAGTCGGTGAAGAAATGTTTGGCGATTGTGACAATCGAACTTTCGGCCGGTGCTCCTGTCGTCGCGACAATAGCCCAAGGAGTAGAAACCACCATCGTACCCAAAAGCGCAAATAAACCAGCACAAACCAGTGCAGTTGCTACTTGACGCACCCAAGCGTTGGGAATTGTGCGGAAATCTTCTCGCTTGTTTACTAGCATGATGGCAAACAAAATCAAGACGTTAACAGCGCCAACATAAATCAATACCTGCGCTGCTGCTACAAAGTCGGCATTCAGCAACAGGTACAAGCCGGCAATGCTGGTAAATACGCCGCACAGCAAAAATGCTGAGTAAACGATATTTGAGAACAGCACTACTCCTAGTGCTCCTGCAATCATCATTACCGACAGTATGCCAAATGAAACAATTTGAACCCCTTCAGCTAGATTCACAATTTTTTATCCTCAATTATTAGTTTTCTATTGTTCGTTTTTACTCATTAGTTAGCAGTCATTAATAATTGGTTATTTCACTAATGACTGATGACTGCTGACTAATGACTAATTACTTACTTTTCGATAATTTCCTCTGGACGCAGACCGGCGCGGCGATCGGTGTAGGAAACTTCATGGGGGTCGATCGCACCTTTCGGCAAATAAGCGAATTCCCGCATCGGTGTCACCATCGGATCGTCTGTAACCTTGTAGGGTAAACGTCCGAGGGCCACGTTGTCAAAATTCAATTCATGACGTTCGTAGGTGGCTAACTCATACTCTTCTGTCATCGACAAACAATTAGTCGGACAATATTCTACGCAGTTGCCGCAGAAGATACACACTCCGAAATCGATACTGTAGTGCTTGAGTTGCTTCTTCTTAGTTTCTTTGTTAAATTCCCAATCCACTACAGGTAAGTTGATCGGACACACCCGAACACATACTTCGCAGGAGATGCACTTGTCAAATTCAAAGTGAATTCGACCCCGGAAACGTTCCGAAGGAATTAGTTTCTCGTAAGGATACTGCACCGTAATCGGCCGGCGTCTCATGTGGTCAAAAGTAACAGATAGCCCTTGACCGATATACTTAGCAGCTTGAAGAGTCTCTTTGGCGTATTCGCCTACTTGATTGAGGAATTTTAGCATGGTGTTCTCTCTCTGTACTTGAGTTTTTGGTAATTGATAATTAATAATAGGTAATTGGTTAACAGCTATTTTTGTTTAGCTGTTGCCCTTTACCTATTATTAATTAACCGCCAAAAGCAAAGGGAAAGGCAAGTTTCAAAGCTGCGGTCAATAGCAAATTAACTAGAGCAACGGGAAGTAAAAACTTCCATCCCAAATTTAGCAATTGGTCGATCCGCACTCGCGGCAGAGTCCAGCGGAGCAGAACTGCCAGAAACAGGAAAAAGTAGGCTTTCAACATGGTCATTGTAATGCCCAGCAAGCCAGTAATTACCTGTAACCAAGGAGTCGTCTCGCTCAATCCCAGGGCATTTGTCAGCACTCCGACAGGAATCGGGCATTCCCAGCCGCCGAGGTACAAAACTGCTACTAGCAGGCAAGAAAGGACGAGGTTAACGTAGGAAGCGATATAGTACAAGGCAAATTTCATGCCTGTATACTCAGTCTGATATCCTGCTACCAATTCTTCTTCTGCTTCTGGAAGGTCAAAGGGTAAACGTTCGCATTCTGCTAGTGCTGCGATCCAGAAAATCAGGAAACCTGCAGGTTGCCGCCAAACGTTCCAGCCGACAATCCCGTAGCCTGCTTGCTGCTGTACGATGTCGATCGTACTGAGGCTGTTGGACATCATCACAACTGCCAATACTGCCAAAGCTAGGGGAATTTCGTAGCTGAGGGATTGAGCCGCGGCTCTGAGTCCTCCGAGGAGGGCGTATTTGTTGTTGGAAGCATAGCCGGACATCAGCAAGCCGATCGGCTGAATGCTAGACAGGGCAATCCACAGAAATATCGCTGTCCCCATATCGGCGATCAGCATATGCTCTCCGAATGGCACGATTAAGTAGGAGAGAAAAACTGGAATCACCACAATTACCGGGCCTAGGGTAAATAGCAGCGCGTCAGCTTTGGCCGGTACGATGTCTTCTTTGAATACCAACTTCAGACCGTCAGCAACGGGTGCTAAAACTCCCAGAGGGCCGATAAATTCCGGGCCTACCCGTTGTTGAGCGGCGGCGGAAATTTTCCGTTCCAGCCAGACGCTAGTGAGTACCCCGAAAACGGCAGCGACAATCATCAGCAACATTGGCAGCGGTAGCCAAAGCACTTGGGCGATGTCCGCCGGTAAGCCCAAATTCATGAGGGCTTCTACGAAACTTCCTTGTAAGTCAATTCCTGGGTTCATTTGTCCAGCTTTTGAGCGATCAGCATATAATTTTTCACCCGTCCTTTGTAGGAGTAGGCTTAGAAATCGGGGTCTTTGTAAAGATTTTTAATGCTTTACCGCCTAATAGTATATCGCCCGACAGGCTCCAAGAACGCACAGACAAGGTGAAGTTCTAATTATATGAGCCCGCAGCGTAGCTAATGGGTGGGTAACTTATGGTTGAGCGTTGACTGTTGACGGTTGACGGTTAACTGTTGGCTGTTGACTGTTGAGTACCCGATCGATTTTGAGTAAGAAATCAATCTGGATTTACGTACTCTCGTGCCTCCAACCTCGCTCCCTCCTAGCCATTCTTAATAACAGGGGGAAACAATATCTGTAGGGGCAAACCCCCATGGTTGCCCCGATGGCTGAAACGCCCATTCGAGCGTCGGTGGGGGATAGGCACGGGGGTACTACCCCTACAAAACCATGATTTTCCTGAGAATGAAACAGCCCTGGGATGCGAGGAGGCTCTAGACTCAGCTATAAGCCAGATATAGGCCAAACAAAAGGGCCCAGAGTTAACTCTGGGCCCTTTTAATGCTTTAAAGTAACTTTCAAATGGCTTAAACCATTGATTTTACGCTACTTCTTTTATGGAACTGGGCAGAATCGAACTGCCGTCCAAAATGGGTATTAACCTTCCGATCGTTCACAGGTTTATCCCCTCTAATCCTCGGGGCGGGAACCATTTTTATCCCAAATGGGGGGATTTTCTAGTGATTGCTTTCCCAGCTAGCCGACTAGAAACGTTTAGCTAGGGCATCCGTTGGGGGTTGTTCTGCTACCTTTAACGGAGTGAGGTGGCAGACGCTCTAAACTGGGCTTAAGAAGTTTTTAGGCTACAGCAACAGTTTTGTTTACACGAGCGAAAGGAACGATGTTGTTCGCATTTACTATTTTTTTTGAGCCGATATTAACGAGAGTAGACTCCCTCTCGACCTGCATCACGGAGCAGCTTTCGCCACCCTGTCGAAACCATTACAGCCCCTCGTGTGTTCTTTTATGATAGACAATATTTCGTGTTGCGTCAAGTCAAGCGATTTTAGATTTGAGATTTTGGATTTGGGATTTTGGCACAAAGCTGAGTCAAGAATATTTACATTTTGCACCATTTTCTTGAACAGGCAAGATGCCTGTTCCACAAGAGTTCCAGTTTTTTTGGGTGGGTCCCCAGAGCCCGCCCTTGAAAGGTTTATTGACAGTGGTCAAGTCGATTTTAGATTTGGGATTGTAGATTTTCGATTGGGGACTAAAGAAACCGGTTTTTTTGCTGTTAATGCGGGCTGTAACGAAGTATCTGGCAAAAAAACCCGGTTTCTGACCACCCGTGCGTAATTCCTAATTAATGCAAGTTGTCGTCCCAGACGCCGATGTAAATCCGATCGCGCTCATTGCGTTCGATCATCCCTTCGAGGGAACCCTTCCTAAACGTAAACCGATTACTCCGGCGCTGCTGCACGTCGCCCAAGCCTTGCAAAATCTCGGTGCTGGCGCCGCCCACCATCCCGTTTAAGGCGGTTCGCACTACCAAATCGTCCACCGACTGGGCAAAAGAACCCTCTGTTTGTACTAGCTGGCCCGAATCGCGATCGTAAATGTAGCCCAGAGTAATCCGATTTGGCAATATTTCGTAAAGTGCGGTGCGAGTATTTGGCCAATAGCCCCGCGCTTGAGAGTCAGTCGGTTCTCCCAATTCGGATAAAATCTGACTTTCCGCCGTACCAACGGCATACCCAGGGATTGTGGGAGTCTTCTGATCATTGGTTCCCGGTTGTTCGCTGGGTGCGGGCGATCGATCGGGCGGCAACTCTTTGTCAACAAGTTTTTCTGTTGGTGTGGGTTCGACAGCCTCCGGAGAAGGCGCTGGTGTTGGCGCTGGTGCTGGTGTTGGAGTTTCAGCAGCCGGTGTTGGAGTTTCAGCAGCCGGCGCTGGAGTTTCAGCAGTCGGCGCTGGAGTTTCAGCAGCCGGCGGAGTTTCTCTGGGAGTCGGCGAGAAAGGCGTTGGTGTCGGCGCGGGAATGGGTGCGGGGTTTGAGCGCGCGTCTGGATCTGCGGGGGTCGAAGTGCGATCGTCCTGGGCTACCGGTGCGGGTTCTGAAGACGGCCGGCTGAGGAAAACCCTAGCAATCCCGACCAAACCTGCAACAATAAGTGCGATCGCCACGAACCCCAAAATCCACCAAACCTGGCGGTTGTTGTTCCCTGAAGGCACCACAGCAGGCGCTGTTCTCGATCCCACAGGCGACTGAGGCCCGTGTCCCGGAATCACCGCCACCGTCGGCCCGGTGCTCGGCGACGCAGCACCAAGAGGCTGCCCGTGCAGCAGCGACAGCCACTCATCCACGGTAGCAGGGCGATTTTGAGCTTCTACCGTCATCCCCCGCATCACCGCAGAGCTGACTGTCGTACTTAGCTGAGGCTGCAAGTCGCGGGGTGAAGGCATCGGCTGGCTGGTACGCAAAATTGCAGCCACCGGCACCTGTGCTGTCAGCAGAGTATAAAGCGTCGCCGCCATACCGTAAACATCTGTGGCGGGCGTATATTTTCCTTGAGCGAAATACTGTTCTGGCGGCGCGTAGCCGTCGGACACCATATTAGTGTGACTTTGGGTTGCACCCGGAGTAAACTCGCGGGCAATGCCAAAGTCAATCAGCACGACTTCCTGAGTACCTTGGCGCAAAATAATGTTTTGTGGCTTGACATCTCGGTGCAGCAAACCCTTTTGATGAACTGCCTTCAAAGCAGCCCCAATTTGAGTGATGTAGAGAATTGCGAGATTTTCTGGCAGCGGATTATTTGAACCGACTACATCGCCCAAATTCTGACCGGCAATGTAGTCCATCACCATGTAAGGCTGCCCGTCTTCGACAAAGAAATCGCTGACGCGGACAATATTCGGATGAACGCAGGAAGCCAACCGCCTCGCTTCGTCTTGAAACTTGCGATCGAACTCAGCAAAATTGGGTTGCTGCCGCAGAGATTCGTTGAGGGTTTTAATGACTACAGGCTGTCCTAAATAGCGGTGATTTGCCCTGAAGGTTATTCCAAAGCCGCCTCTTCCCAATTCTTGTTCGAGGGTGTATTTTCCACCCTGTAAAGTTTTGCCGATTAGCGCATCCATAGGTTCAGGCGATCGCGTACCAGATAATATGGCTGATTATTGCACGTATGGTCGGCTCTCCTCACCAGTCCAAAGAGCGATCGCTATACCCCTGTATTAGTTAACCTGTAAGAAACACTACTCATAATGCGTCCACATCCGCAAAATTTTGATCGTATTCTCGGACTCAATCACCTCGTACACCAGACGATGCTGAATGTTGATTCGCCGTGAATATGCACCTTCCAAATCTCCCACCAATTTCTCGTAGGGTGGCGGATTCTGAAACGGATTGGTTTGAATAATGTCGAGTAACTCTTGCGCTTTGTCTCGTAAATTGCTAGAAGCGAGCTTTTTGGCATCTTTCTGTGCCTGTTTGGTATAGACTAGATTCCAACTCACCACTCCAACTCCCTAGCGCAATCCTCGATCGGCGTTGCCATTCCTTCCCGAATCGATTCCCGCATCCCTGGCACTGATAGAAGATACAGAGTCTCCTGCACAGATGCCCAGTCAGATTCAGATAATAACACTGCATTGCTAGTCTGTCCTGCGATCACAATAGGTTGATGCGACTGACTCACCGCATCGATCAACTGCTGTAACTGCTGTTGAGCTTGATTGATTGGGATCATAATTTTCCACTTGTCTAAATACACTTTTCTAATTGATATTGGCTGGCTGTAGACACTGCTACAACTGCCCCAGAAACTTGTCGTACTCTGCGTGTGAACCAACCCAAAACCAGATTACAGTGTCTCCATCCAACTGACCAACTGCTCGATAGTTTTTGCTAATTCGGGCGGAGTAGATTGGTAAGTCAGGATGCACCTTCTTGAAACGCAGGCTTGGATGACTTGGGTTTTCCTTGAACTGGCGATACGCCGCGCGCGTCTGCTGTTGAACTTGTTCAGGTAAATCAGCAAATAATTTACGGAACTCGGTTGTAGTGCGTGAATTCACAAGGTTTCTGGATCGAGTTCTTGGGTTTTGCCTGCATGATACTCAGCCATTGCGGTCGCTGCGAGTTTAGCAAGAGTATCTGGGGAACGGGAGAATGCTTGATCCCAGCGCCTCTCGTCTTCAAGTTCTTCCAGAATCATTGAAGCGAGGGCATCTTGCTCGCTGGCAGACAATGTTTTCAACTTGGCGATCGCACGTTCGAGTAACTCAGTCATGGCTACCACACTTTTACAATTAAAATGGCATCCTATCCATTATCCCTTGTTTCAGCCAAGTTGAGGGTAGGTCGAACAAATGGTAGGCTAATTCTCATCATTAATAACTACGGTCAACCCACTTCTATGTTTTCTATTAGCTTTTTCATGCACTTAAATACATCTCTATATCTCGCAAATGCAGGGATTCCATTATTCAGTCAGAGTGTTTTCTATCAAATTATTTTGCTCATTCCCATTATCGCGATAGAAGCATGCATTCACAAAAAACTACTCAATCTCAGTATCCTAAAAGCAATTTTTATTGCTTTTATAACAAATATCATATCGACGATTGGGGGAGGTTTTATTATCCTCTGTATTGGGGCGTTTATTGGACATATCGTCTTCCAAACAACCGTGCCTGTACAGCCTGGTTCTTTTCCATTTCTGCCGTTGGAAATTATGATTACACTGATTCCTATGTTTTTCTTTTCCGTTTACCTAGAATTATTAATAGGTAGTTGGGGACTAAAAATAATTGAAAAAAGCCAAGTTAATAAATCATTTTTAATAGCTAATTTATTCACTTACTTAATGCTTGAGGTATTAGCTCTTACCCAACTTCTCAAGGGATACATTGAAGGGCGTGGCTAACCAAAACGTTCTATATAGTCGCATCGCTGATCGACATCTTGAGCCACCATCATTGCATTGATGTGGGTAAAGATGCGATCTAATTCCCCAATGGCGTCGAGTTCCGCTACCTCTTCTGCCATTAGTTGATCTGCCTTTTTATTCTCTAACAATTGTTCCATCCGCTGTAGCAGCGGTTCACTAAATTTGAACAACTTCCACCCATCGACTTTTTCAATGCAAATCTCATGGACTAACGAGGAGGGTTTGTTGAGAATTGAAACCATTGTAGGCTCCGAGCTTCGGGTTTTAGGTAGTGACTAGATTATAGCTTTTATTCAATCTGCCAGATTTAATGCTCCAACCGAGAACCTTCAAATTACCGCCAAAACCAGTGGCTTAAACCGCGAAACGGCGTTACAGTTCAAGTCGGATGATATTCATCCCTGCTTATTTGCCATCGCCATATCTTGCCTTCTTCAGGATCGTCCACCTCTGCAATGAACTTCATTCCCACTTTTTGCAACACGCTATTCGAGGCATTTTTTTCAGCTAAAGTGTGGGCGATGACTGCTTTCACCTCCTCGCGAGCGAAAGCATAATCGATCATTCCCTGTGCCACCTCAGTTGCAAATCCGCGATTCCAATATTCGGAAGCAATTTCATAACCTATCTCTACATTCCCCGACTCATCAGGTGAGCCTGTGAAACCTCCATTGCCGACAAGCACTTGATTTTTTGGATGAATAAAGAAGTAGCTGTGCCAGTCAGTTGGAGGCGGATTGGATTCGGAAGATTCGTCAGCAGGGAGGGAAAATGCTTCCGGGAAATGAGGCCAGCTATTAGGCACTATGACATTTAAAATTGCTGCAAGCTGGCTTTTACTTCGTAAGAAAGCTTCTATGTGAATCCTTTCGACGGCAAGTAGTTGAAGATTCTTAGTTGTAATCATTTTTCTACCTTGTTTAACAAGTATGAGATCACACTATAGGCACTATTGAAACGCTTGTCTCGGAACCCTGGCGAGTTGGTAAGCGCCCCGAGTATCCAACAATTGATATTGACTTGGCTGCAATCCTAATTCCACAAATTTCTCTGGATATCCCAGCAGCAAAATAGAGGGAGAATTTGCGTTTTTAGATTGCTTAATGTAATCGATCGCCCTTCTGACAGCTCGGTAGTAAGTCACCGGCCCTTCGGTATAAAAAACCAGACTGGGTTTCCAGAAACCAACCATAATAAACTCTTCCCCCGGCAGTTTTTGTTGAACCGCAACCTGCGCTAATTGTCTCAGAGGTAACTGGCGGTTGATATCGACGACTTTGTAGGCGGGAGTAAGACCAAAGATGATAAATGCTACTAACCCGATGAAGTTAGCAACCAAAATCCAGCGTTGTTGCCGCTGCCAAAGTAAAAGTGCGATCGCCACCGCTGTAGTTATCCAAATCGTACCGCCGACAATCAGCAATCCCGACTGCTGAATTGCTTGGGGAAAATTGGGCATTGCCGGGTCGTCTCCCAGCCAGTTGTAGCAGTAGAAAGTTGCTCCGGCTATAATTAATAAAAATACGACATTGAAAATGTATGTAGCTAACAGCCCTCGCGGTAAAGAATTCGGTTTTTTTTCTAACTTTACCCGCTTGTTTCCGGGTTCATTGCCTGCAATAATATCGCTCCACAGCAGCGTTACCAAAATTGCAGCGGCGGGGATTAAAGGCAATACATAACTGGGCAATTTGGTCACGGCGATCGTGAAAAAGCCAAAAATGCAGCCGAACCAAAATAGGGCAAATAAACTCAACTGAGCCGATCGCGGTTGACGACGCCAGTAACTGCGCTGCCAAAAACGGGTGCGGGCGATCGCCACGGGTAAATAAATCGACCAAGGTGCAAAACCAACTAGCACTACAAAAAAGTAAAAATACCAAGGCGCCGAGTGCTTGTTGACTACTCCAGTAAAACGCTGGAAATTGTGATAGCCAAAAAAGCTGTCAATATAAGTTTGACCGTTGGCTAAAATAACCAAAATGTACCAAGGCAAGGCGATCGCCAGAATAATCAAGATTCCCGACACCGGACGCATTTCGCGCCAAAGTTGCCGAAAATTTCCCAAATAAAGCCCGAAGCTGCCAACAATCAGCGCTGGCAAGACAATTCCCACAGGCCCCTTAGCCAGAATTGCTAAGGCAATTAGTACGTAAAAAGTCAGATACCACTTATTAGGAAATCGGGAAGCGGAAACAGTGGAAAATTCTGCTTTTTCTCTCTGTTCTTCTAGAGTGTAACCGAGAAAAAATGCGAGTAGTGCCGAACACATACAGGCGACTAATAGCATATCTGAAACGCCAGTCCTTCCCCAGGCAATAGTTTGGGGATTTAAAGCTATTAGGGCCGCACCAATCCAAGGAGTAGAAAAAAAGAGGGGAAGACGACGATTTTTGAGTTGTGAGTTGTTATTCTCTGTTTCTTCTTCCGGCTTCCATAGGACTTTTTCCTTCTTCCTGACATCCGTTAAATCCCGTACATTGCTCGTTGCCGAACTTCCTTCTTCCTTCCATAAGGTATAAAATCCGAGGCAAGTCAGACCGATCGCGCACAAAGCCGAGGGAAGACGCACGGCCCATTCGTTAACGCCCAGCGTGCGGTAAGCCACCGCCATCAGCCAGTAAATCAACGGCGGCTTGTCAAACCTGGTTTCGCCGTTGAAATAAGGAGTGATCCAATCCCCTGTCACCGTCATTTGACGGGCGGCTTCGGCAAATAACGGTTCCGTTTCGTCAACTAAACCGATGTTGCCGAGATTCCACAAGAAACCTACCCAGGCGATCGCGCACAGCCATAAAATCGATAGCAGCAAAGGTGCGATCGGGCGATTTCTAAACTCTGACAAACTTTTAATAACTTCCTTCACCCAAACTTCCTGCGATTTTAGATTTTAAATTTTAGCTCGCATAGAGAGTCTACCGAAAGATTCGCATTCTCGAAACTCCCCATTCGATCGAATCCGGTTAAACACAGATGTTGCACCATTCTCAACAAGGCTTTCATGGGCGCGTAGGATGCCCAACCCCTACTCCCCACAAGAAAATTCACTCTTTGTGGAACAGGCCGGACAGCCTGTTCCTGATAATGATGTCGCTATCTGAGGTTAACTCCCATAGCGGCACCATTCTCAATAAAACCGTATCAACCGTCTTTCTCGACCAAAATCTTGGCCTGCAGCTAAGCGTTCACGGCTGCAAAATTAACTGCCATTCTCCGGCTGTGCTGTTCCAAGCCGGCGAGGGTGTCTCCCCGGCGACGAAAGGCCCCCAGTAGCGGCGAGAACCATCCTGAGCAAAAACCACCAGAATGTCTCCCCGTTTGACTTGTAACTTGCCCTCCGGCAGCGATAGCATCAGTCCCTTGCCACCGCCTTCCCCCGGCGCAAAATCCCAGTGCGCGGGTTTTCCATAGGATTCCTTGGCTTGCCGTTTCGACAGCAGGGCCACTCGCACTGGGTGTTCGCTGCGGTTGCTGACGCGCAAAAGGCCGGAGGCTTTAGCATTTACAGGGACTGAGGAAAGCAATTCCTCCTCTGCATCTGGGGGGGTTGGTGTTGAGTCGGGCTTGGGCTCGCTGGTCGTGTCGGCAGAAGCTGTGGCGACTGGGGAAACGGGGAGTGTGGGGGGATATGCGGTGGCTTGTGAGGGCCAATCGCTGGAAGGATTTGAACCGTTGGAGATAGTGATTTCAAAACGTCCTAGAAACATTCCTGTAATTAGGACGATCGACACTCCAATTACGATCTGGTAAATTTTAAGATTCATAAATTTTAGGCTTACAGGATAGACTGCACCGGTAATGAGTCTTAACTATTTTTAATGTAAAACCAGGGGCTGCTGTGCCACAAGATACAGTTACACTTAATTACTTGACCGTTCTCGGCTATAAGTCCGCGATCGCTCAATACCATCTTAGATGTTAAATTTGAGATTTTAGATGGCGACATACTGACTTTGGTAAGGATTTGGAGTTGGTCGGGGGGGTCATTTGTTTACTTATCGGTATAGCTTTTAATACCAGTTGAAAAAAAGAGTACCACTATAGGCCCGTACTCCAAACCCCAATAGTTATCAGTAATTCCGCATCTCAAATCTCAAATGGTATAACTTTTATGCAGAATACCCGAATTAACAGATTAATTGATGTTCTGGGCGATCGCTTCCGAGGCTGGCTCAACAATCCTTGGCGACGGATTTCGCTCCTGTTAATTAGCCTGCTGTTCGGCACTTTTTTGGGAACAGCTATTTCGACGATCGCGGGACAATCCGCTGATTGGGATATTATCGCGGCCGGGCTGTTAGTGTTGTTGACGGAGTTCGCCAACTGGCTGGTTTACGCCCGCCTGCGGCCTGGGGCAGGTTCTTTGTGGGTGGAGATGCTCAATGCTCTGAAAATTGGTCTGACTTACAATTTATTTGTGGAGGCTTTTAAACTAGGTTCTTAAAAAATGGTGAAATATTGGTCTGCTGTAGATAGTATTTATAAAAACGTGCTCTTAAAAAATTTTAATTTGAACTAGGGTCGGAATTTTTGAACTCTCCACGACCGGAGTTGGGGCTTGTATTCGTTGTTGGGTGGGGTCAAATATTTGTCAATTGCAGATAGTATTTGTACAAAACCCGCCCCCGCCTAGAGAGTTTTTAGGATATGGCTCGATCGACTGTTACCCCTGTTGAAATTTTACATCGGTGGCAAGCCGGCGTTAACGAAGCCCTGGAAGAGGATCGCCCAAAAGCTCCCGACTTCGATCAACTGGCTTTGTGGGAACTTGCGGATGATGTGCGATCGCGCGCTTTTGGTATTACTCCCGACAATGTAGCCGATGTTGTCCGCTGCAAAACCGATTTATTCTTTTCTCTTCTTGACGATCTGCATACTTTCCCCCTAAAGTCAACTGTTTTCCTCGAAACTTTGTGGAATCTGTGGCTGCCGCTGGCCATGCAATTATCGACTGCCAAACAAAGTTTAAACCGTCCTTTAATTCAAGGAATTTTAGGAGTGCAAGGAACGGGAAAAACTACTTTATGCCAAGTTTTGAGGCTGATTCTGGGAAAATTGGGATATTCTACTGTCAGCCTTTCTTTAGACGATCTTTACAAGACTTATGCCGATCGCCAACAACTCCAAAAAGCAGACCCGCGTTTAATTTGGCGCGGCCCCCCCGGCACTCACGATATTGACTTGGGAATCGCAGTTTTAGACAAGTTGCGCGCTTCTCAAACTCGCAATTTAGCAGCAGTTGACAATCCACAATCTGATGCCCTCAAACCGGATATAATAAAAAATATAGAAATTCCCAGGTTTGACAAATCTGCCTATGGAGGTGCAGGAGATAGAAGTCAACCCGAAATTATTTCCGGTGCGGATATTGTACTTTTTGAAGGTTGGTTTGTCGGTGTGAATCCGGTGGTTGATGCCAAGTTAAACGAGTTTTTGGCGGCTGCACCGTTTCCGATTTCCACAGAAAACGACTGTCAGTTTGCGCGGGATATGAATGCGAAGCTGCACGACTATCTGCCGCTGTGGAACCGATTAGATCGGTTGATGGTTTTGTATCCCCAAGATTATCGCCTTTCTCAAGTGTGGCGCAATCAGGCGGAACGGGAAATGATGGCGGCGGGGAAGTCGGGAATGTCAGAAGCTGAAATTAATCGGTTTGTCGAATATTTCTGGAAAGCGCTGCATCCAGAGTTATTTATTAAGTCGATGCTGGAGGGCGATCGCGTTGATTTAGTAATTGAAATTTTGGGCGATCGCACTGTCGGCAAAATTTGTCGGGCGATCGACTTAAAATTAAACGATTAGGGACACTAAAAATTAAAAATTTAAGGACACAACATTGTTGTGTCCCTACTATATTGCAGCTTATCGTGCACTCACTTGACAATTCAGGACTTATGCAAAACGTGATTTGACGCGGGAATTATAGGGCTAAGGCGGGGCATCAGCACCCTACAATACAGAGGTTTTGCATCGAGGATGGAGAATTTCTAAATTAACTGCCAGGAGTCCCAAGATCGATCGCTTTCTGCATCAAATCGTCGGTAACTTCGCCCGGTGTACCTGCAGGCGTAATTTCCTGAGCCATCGAACGAAAATCAGCGGGATTGCCGCTTGTATCTGCCGGCTTTGCAATATTATCTGTAGGGGCGGGAATAGGAAATTTAGGTGCAGTTGCAGCGGCGGCAGCTTGAGCGCCGGCACCAGTGCGATCGATGTCACTAACGCTGAATTCTTTTGAAGCTTCGTAGTCTGCTGATACATCCACGGTCGGCAACTTTTGTTCTCCAGCTTCCGCGCTTTCAGTGATCTGCTGAGCGTCAAAGTTTTCAGTGTTATTGACTTCTGTATTGATTTGAGACATAGCCGACTCCTTGCTAGTTTTATTTAACAATTCACTGTATCAATTATTACTTTGCTCCCCGGCTTTTTCATCTACCCGCAGATGTATCGTTGGCTTCTATCTTAAGGATGATTTATTCTAGGTTAGTGCCTTAACATTACATCACTTTCCGAAAAGAATGCAGCTTTAGGCAAGCTCCCAACCCATACATACTAAGCCATTCCCCATTGTTTAATCTAAAATCTAAAATCTAAAATCTAAAATCGTATTACCTCTCGGGGATGGTGACTTGTACTTACAAATCTTGATATTTGTATATTCTGGAAGCATTTTTAAGGAATTTTGTTTATGAACTCACCCGCCGCCACCAATCCTCACTCTCTCTCCAACGACACTAAAAACATCGTTCAGACAATCAACGGGTTGGGTACAGATGAAAAACTGGCGCTGCTCTATTTTGTTTATGAAAAAATGGGAGATTCAGTTACACCAGCCGCTCCCGCCGCCGCCGACCCACAATTAGCTCCCATGCTGCTGGATGATTTTTACAAGCTTTCCCATGACCAACAACTGAATATAATGCGCGGTATTGTCAACGGCGATGACACGCCGTATTCTCACGCTTACGGAGCTTTAACTGCTAACAATCAGTTGGTAGTTTGGTATGCTTGGGCTATTGGTATGGGGGAAACAATTGTCGATATCCCCGAAGGATATGAGGCAACTGAGGCTGTCAATGGCGTGTTGGGTCAAATTGAAGGTCTTGAGTTTGAACAGCAAATTACAGTGCTGCGCGACGTAGCTAATAATATGGGCTACACCGATGTTAAACCAATTGCTACTCAGGCGGAAGTAGGGAAAACTTCTAGTCTGTAGATAAGAGTCTGCTGTTGCAACCTATCCTACACAAACTCTCCTCTTAGCAGAGAGGGACTCAAGAATAAAGGAATTACCCAAAACCTCTATATGTAGGGTGCGTCTCGGCGCACCCTACCGCTATAATTAGTAGGTAAAACCTTTTTTTGCTCTTACTCATATTTATTCTTTCGTGTCTTAGAGAGGGACGAAAGTTTTTGTATGATCAGTTAAAATCTGCCATTCTGATAAATATAAAAAGGTTTTCAGTCAGCAAGTGAGTTTTTTAGGGTAAACTTTTCGCGGGAATTCCATCCGAAATATCGAACCTTTGTTGGGTTGACTTTCGGCAGTAATTGTACCGTCGATCATCTTGACTAAAGACGCACAAATAGCGAGTCCTAAACCGGTGCCTGGATATTGGCGAGTTGTTGTTTGGTCGCCTTGGCGAAATTTGTCGAAAATGTGGGGAAGATCGGTTTCACAGATGCCGATTCCTGTATCCCGAACGGTGATACTTAGCCGATCGCGATTTAATTCCCGCACCTCAATGTAAATGCTGCCCTCATGCGTGAATTTAACCGCGTTGGAAACGAGATTCACCAAAATTTGCCGCAGGCGCAACTTGTCATTAACTATCAACTGATCCTGCAAGCAGACGCTGACGGACAATGCCACGTTCTTATCGGTGGCTTGATTTCCGAATTCCAGGGCGACATCCATTACTAAATGCGCTAAATTAAATTTTTCAATTTTTAATTCTGTGCGGCCACTCTCGATTTTGGAGAGGTCGAGGATATCGTTAATTAGCAGTAGCAGGTTTTTGCCGTTATGTAAAATGCGCCCCACCATTTCTGTTTGCTGGGCGCTCAGCAGTTGTTTGTGCTGGCGCAGCAGCAATTGGGAAAAGCCGATAATCGAATTCATGGGAGTTCGCAATTCGTGGGACATAATGCCCAAAAATTGCGATTTTAACTTGGCTGCTTCTAGCAGTTGCAATTTTTGCTGTTGAATGCGTCGCCCCTGATTTTCCAGTTCTTCCTGCTGGCGAATTAGCAGCTCGTTTTGCAAGTCTAAAAGCTGTTCCTGCTTTTTTAATTTTTCGATCGCCAGCGCGTTGTTAATTGCGATCGCAGCTTGTTTTCCCATCACCGCCAGCAGTTGCTGAGTATGCCCGTCAATCGCCCTGCTGTCTTTCCCGTTGCCGATGGCCAACACACCCAAACGCCCGCTTGGCGCCGACTCGATCGCCGCAGCACAGGCCGCCGCCGGCAGCCAGCCGTCAGGGCACTCCGACCGCAACAGTACAGACTCTCCCGTCGCAAATGCTTCCCACAGCAGCTTGTTTTGCACGTGCGGGGTTTTACCCTCACCAAAGTTTTCCGTGCCCCCGACAGCGCTGACTTTGAGGCCGCTGCAATCGTACTCCAGGAGAGCAACTAGGCAAAATTCCGCTCCTGCGAGCGCCTCTACAGTCGCATCCGCAATGCCTTGCAACAACTGGCACAAGCTACCCGCGCGCTGGCTCAACTGATTTGTAAATCGATCAATCGCGTGCAACTCCTGTTCCGCGTCCCTTACCGTCCGGGCTTCACACAAATCTTTTGCTGTGAAATTGTCTTCCGAGGGCACTGGATGGGGCAAAAACTCTGGTTCTGCTTGGGGTTCGGCTGGAGTTTTTTGGATGGCGTCGATTTCTGTGTAGGTTCCTGCCCACTCCAAAACTTCCTGACTGTCTACATTAGCGGGCGTTCCTCTGACCAGGTTCCAGCGGTAAGTGCCCTCTCGCGTCCGCAGACGAAATATAATTTCGTAGCTTGGCGGCGGGAACTTAGAACTGTGCGATCTCGCCAATAGACGAGGGCGGTCTTCTGGGTGAATCTGCGCCAGATATCGGAAACCCAAAGCTGCTGCTGCTGGTACGCCCGTGTACTCCTCCCAGCGCTGACAGAAATAAGTCGCCCAGCCGTCGGCCTTTGTTTTCCAAACTATGTGAGGAATTTCCGACCACAGGCGACCGTCCTGAGTTTCGCAGTCGCCAACTTGCGGTTGGGGGGATGTTGTTTCAGATACTTTGTGTAAGATTTCAGAGTCGGAAAACTCCGAGGGAAAAGAGTTATTGCCGTGATACTGAGTCATAACAGGTTATATAAATAAGCATTGGACTAGAGCCCTAACACCGGCTAAAGACTCCTGCTGCTAGCTTTATTTATTTTGACGGCTCAAGTGCATCAAAATTTTTTATACTTTAAATTTATCGGGGTAATGGTATCTATACCTCTATCAAGGGGGGGACAATGGCATAATTCAGTTAAACTGTTAAAACATAGAGAGCTTACCTGTCCCGATGAAGGCTCGTGTAGGCATCGCCGCAAAATAACTTAAAAATTAACTTGCTTTCTTGGCGGCTGCATGAGTATGCTTGAAAATGATGTGCGGCCTGTAAAACCCTAAATCAGGACACATTCTCAAATTGACTCAGTTAAGCTGAGTCAGTTGATGATATTTTAAAAGTTTAGCGGGCTATTGGAAGAAAGATGAGTAAAATTCGCGTTGCTTTGGTAGAAGACCATGACCTGACAAGAGTCGGCATCCGCACAGCTTTACAACAGCGTGACACGATAGAAGTTGTCGGCGATGCAGCTAACGCTACAGAGGGTTTGAAACTGCTTCAGTCTTCAAAACCTGACGTGGCAATTGTAGACATTGGCTTGCCGGATTTTGATGGCATTGAACTTACACAAAAGTTCAAGAAATCGGTAGCGGAGTCCGATCCTGATACAAAAATTTTGATTCTGACTTTTCAGGACAATGAAGAAGAAGTTCTGGCAGCTTTTGCCGCCGGAGCTGACTCTTACTGCATGAAAGATATTAGCTTCGATCAGTTATTAGATGTAGTAAAAGTAACTCACGAAGGTAACTCTTGGATCGATCCGGCGATCGCCCGTATCGTCCTGAAACAAGCTCGCACTCAGGAAGCCGCGCCGGAAGAACCGAAGGCTGAGGGCAAAAGAGTCACAATTAAGGCTGCTGAACCTGAGTTCAGTCACATCATTGAGACTTACCCTTTAACCGAACGGGAATTAGAGGTTTTGGAACTGATCGTGCAGGGTTACAGCAATGCTGCAATCGCCGAAAAGCTTTACATTACTGTCGGTACAGTCAAGACTCACGTCCGCAATATTTTGAACAAGTTGTGCGCTGATGACCGCACTCAGGCAGCCGTTCTCGCCCTGCGTTCTGGCTTGGTTGGATGAAGCCCGATCATCAGGCAAAATCAAGTTAAAAGTAGGGTGCGCTGGGCGCACCTTACGGCCACGGATTAAGGGTGTGCAGTGCACACCGACTCACTAATTGTTACCAAAAAATTAGGATAGGCAGTGTGCACCCGCCGAGCAATTGTTTGTTGTTAAAAAAAAGTAAACTTTAAAGTTACATCTATCCCAGTACAGATATTTTTTTATTTTTTAATCAGTAAATCTACCTTAAGATAGATGCTAAAAAAATAGCGTATTACTAATACTTGTTGTTGAGCGATCCCCAGTTAGATAAATTTCGCTGGCACTGCCAATATTGCGCGATACCAACTCATAAAAGGCGGATACAGAGGCCAGATTACGATACTTTTAGGAAGAGTTAAGCCTTAAAAAAATTATATCCGTAGAGTGATGCCTGAGTTCGCTTAAATTTGCGAAATTAAAAGTATCAACTGCTACTGAAATATTTTAGAAAGAGGTATTATGGCCGCCCCAATTGAATTCAAGTTATTTGCTCCCTACAACGAAGGAGCTGCCTTGATTGGCTCTTTTTCTAATTGGGAAGATATTCCGATGGAAAAGGACGAAGAAGGTTATTTTCGCACGCGAGTTGAGTTGGAGGATGGCGTTTATCAATACAAATTTCGCGTTCAGTCGAAAAGCTGGTTTCTGGAAGCAGATCAGTGGGTAGATGTGGTCGATCCCTACGCGACTGACATCGACGATCCTACTCAAAACGGCCTTGTTCGGATCAAAGATGGCGATCGCATTGTCGATACCTACGTCTGGAAACACGACGATAAACCGCTACCGGCCGATCGGGAATTAGTGATTTATGAAATGCACGTTGCCGACTTTTCCGGTGGCGAAGCAGACCCGCTGGCCCGCGGCAAGTACAAGCACGTCGTCGAAAAACTCGATTACCTAGTCGAACTCGGCATCAACGCGATCGAACTCATGCCCCTCAAAGAATACCCAGGCGACTACAGTTGGGGCTACAACCCGCGCTACTTCTTCGCTGCCGAGTCCAGCTACGGAACCACAGAAGAACTCAAAAACCTGATAGACGAGTGTCACGGGCGCGGGATTCGCGTGATCATGGACGGGATTTACAACCACTCGGAAGCATCGAGCCCCCTCACTCAAATCGATCACGATTATTGGTATCACCATGAACCCCGCGATCCAGACAACAATTGGGGCCCGGAATTTAACTACGAATTCTACGACGAAAACTTAGGAACTTTCCCCGCACGCAGATTTGCTGGCGATACAGTCCGCTTCTGGGTTCAAGAATATCATCTCGACGGCATTCGTTTCGACGCGGCGCGACAAATTGCTAACTATGATTTTATGCACTGGGTAGTTCAAGAAGCCAAAAATGTCGCCGGCCCCAAACCGTTTTACACTGTTGCCGAATACATTCCCGACGAGCCCAGCATCACCAATCTAGACGGGCCTATGGACGGCTGCTGGCACGACAGTTTCTATCACTCCATAATTCCACAACTCTGCGGGGACAATTTTGATTTAGAACGGCTCAAAGAGGTAATCGACTGCAAGCGGCAAGGTTACTTGGGTGCTACGAATGTAGTCAATTATTTGAGCAATCACGATCACGATCGCATTTTTGCCGAATTGGGCGATCGCGGAATTTTGGATGAAGCAGCATTCAAGCGGGCGAAGTTGGGAACCGTACTGTTAATGACAGCAGTTGGCGTGCCGCTGATTTGGATGGGCGAAGAATTTGGCGAATACAAAGGCAAAACAATTGAGCAATCTAAAATTGACTGGACGCTGCTAGGAAATGACCTGAATAAAGGTTTGTGGGAATACTACAAAGGCTTGATTCACCTGCGTAAAAATAACCAAGCACTTTACACAGAAAACATCGAGTTTTTCCACGAAGATCCCGACTCGAAAGTTTTTGCTTACACTCGCTGGAATGATGAAGGTTCCAGAGTTGTAGTAGTGGCGAATATGTCGGAAAATTATCTGGCAGGTTACAGCGTTCCCCACTTCCCTGCCAACGGAACTTGGCACGAATGGACGGGGAATTATGATATTGAATCTGGCGATGACAATATTATGATTGACTTGCCCGAATACGAAGCGAAAGTGTTTGTTTGGCAGTAAGCTGTCATATCGATTCCGGTTGCACCGGAATCGATATTATTTCCCAGATTGATTTTCTAAGCACAATTGCGTTGCCGCCGCCGCCGGTATTGGTTTGCTAAAGAAGTAACCCTGACCCATATCGCACTGATGCGATCGCAAAAACGCTAACTGTTCTGCTGTTTCCACTCCCTCCGCAATCACCTGTAAATTCAGCCCCTGTCCCAAGGCGATCGCCAGTTTCACAATAGTAGCACCGCTGCTGCCTGTCACCAAATCGGCCACGAAAGATTTGTCTATTTTTAAATTATTGAGGGGAAAGTTTTTCAGAGACCACAGCGAAGAATAACCAGTGCCAAAATCGTCCAGAGAAATGTGAATTCCCATGTCCTGCAACTGCTGCAATACCGACACCGTGAAGCTCACATCTGTCATCGCAATGCTCTCGGTAATTTCTATTTCTAAATATTCGGGATTTAACTTGGTTTCTGATAAAATTTCAGCGATGGTTTGTACAGTGTGAGGTTGCAGAAACTGGCGGGCTGATAAATTCACTGCTATCCGAATCGGCGGCAATCCCAGTAATTGCCACGCTCGATTTTGCAAGCAAGCAGTCCGCATCACCCATTCGTCAATTTGGCAGATTAATCCTGTTTCCTCAGCTAAGGGAATAAATCGATCGGGAGGAATCAAACCCCGTTCGGGATGCTCCCAGCGAATCAGAGCTTCCATGCCCGCTATTTTGCCAGTATTTAAATTTATTTGCGGTTGATAGTGCAGGACAAACTCAGATTTGTTTAGAGCTTTGTAAAGATCATTTTCTAAGTTAAGATCCTCGGAGACTTTACTGCCGATCGCCTGCGTGTAAAACTGATAATTATTGCGACCTTTCTGTTTAGCTTTATACATCGCAGCATCAGCATTTTTTAGCAAAGTTTCTGCATCTTCTCCGTCGTAAGGAGCCAAAGCAATTCCCAAGCTAGCCTTAATATAAAGTTCCAGACCTTCAAAATTAAAAGGACTGCTTAAACTCTGGATAATTAGCTTGCAAATTTTAGTTGCTTCCTCCGGGGTGTTGATATTGTACAGCAGTACAGTAAATTCATCTCCGCCCCAACGAGCCATCGAATCCCCCACGCGCAAACACTTAGTCAAACGCCGAGATACACTTTGCAGCAACAAATCGCCCACTGGATGACCGAGGGTATCGTTAACATTTTTAAATCTATCTAAATCTAGAAAGATTACCGCCAGCATTTCTCCATTTTGGTGAGCGCTAGCTAAAGCTAAAGACAGCCTTTCATTAAACAGTAATCTATTAGGTAAACCGGTTAATGGGTCGTGAGAAGCTTGATGTCGGATCATCGCCTCGACACGCCTCTGCATTGCAGCCATGTACAGGTGAGTTCCTAAAGATTGTGCTAGCTTCTGTTCTTCGCTGGTCCACTTTTGAGCTTCGCCTGTTTTGATTTCTTTCCAAGCTGCAAATGACTGTCGGGGACGATCGTGCCGGGTGTCCGAACTGCAACGGCCCGCCCACAAAATTTCGGTTTGTATAGGGCTGCGAAAAACGGTGAGACAGCCGATGCACTGTTGGCGGTATTGCAGCGGTACTGCCAAAAATGCTCGAATGCAAGCTGCGACTAAATTGGCAGATACAGATTTGAGTTGAGGTTCTTTAGAAATATCGGAAATTGCGTACAAGTGCGGTACGAGAAAACTGGAAATATTGCTGTCAATTGAGCTGTAATGCTGGGAATATAGATTTTCAAAAATACCTAATTGGCTTGTATGATTAGCTGTTTGTGGTGGATCGTCTTGGTTTGCCCTCCCCATAATCTGCTGCCAAAATGGGCTGAGTTCAAGGTCGATGTCCGCGGGCTGCTGGCCACAGGTATAAAGCAAAGCGGGCCGATCGCCAAACTCGGCTGCAATGTAGAGTCGCCCTCCTGAACCACGCAAATGCTTGACAGTTTGTTCGAGAACTACTTTCCGAATTTCGTTTAGTTCCAGAGGAGAATGCAGCAAACTGGTAATTTGGTTAATAACGGCTTCGTCACGCGCTTGCTGTCTAGCTTGACTCAGCAGAAAAGATTGGGCGATCGCAATTGAAAGTTGATCCACAAGCAACTGCACCATTTTCAATTCTCGATCGCTAAACCGTTTCGGTTGACTATGGTGAGACACCAACAGCCCCCAAAGGTGATTTTGATGCAAAATCGGCACCGTCAGAGAAGAACGTGCCCCCATAGCCTTCAGATATTCAGCGTGACAAGGGTCTACAGGACGATAGGTAATATCTTCAACTGCTAAAGTTTTACCGGTTTCGGGACAATCTAACCGATTAATTGTTTGATGCTTCAATTCCACATCTACAATCACTCGCTGCCGCGCTTTGAGAAACATTTCCCGAGCACTATGGGGAATGTCGCCTGGTGGAAAGCGCAAACCCAGCATAGAGGGCAAATTGTCACCGTTGATGGACTCAGCAATGACCTCACCGCTACCGTCGGTCTCAAAGCGATAAACTTTTACTCGATCGCTCTGTAAAAAGCTGCGGATTTCTCGGGCAGTTGTCGTCAAAATCTCTTGCAGTTCTAAAGAGTTGCGGATGCGATTGGTAATTCGATTGAGTAAAATCTCTTGTTCTAAAGTCGATCGTGACATTTGTGTAACTTTGGTGCGGGTCATGCCTTTTGATCTCCCGGGCTGTTGACAGCATTTTTGCGAGCCACAGTCTTAACTTGCCTTGTATTATACATTACAATACTTTCGCTCTGTCTAGGGGCTTGACCCAACCCAAGAGCGCGAAACTCGGTTTCTGGGGATATTTCTGATTTTTAGACAAATTTGAGTGATAAACCGGGTTTTTCACAGCACTTACAAGGCAAGGCAAGAGCGATCTGACAATTAGTGAGGACGAAAGTTCGATCGAGTTTGATCAGGACTCAAGTCCTCACTACAAAGCAATTGCAGAGCTACCAGACCAAAAGTATAAAGAAACCGGGTTGAGCAACCAGTATTCTGCCCTCGGGAGGGAAAATACTGGTTGCTCAACCCGGCTGGTAAGTATTTATACCTTAAAACGTCTCGTTAAGCAGACGCCCAAATTTCCCGAATTCTGTCCGGCAAAAAGCCAGCTATTTCCTGAATTCGCTCCTCGGACAGCTCATCCTTCGTTGCCGAAAATACAGCGGCGATCGCAGTTTCCGGTTTTACTCCTGAAGGAAGTGCGCCTTCTAGTTCCACCCTCCGTGCAAACAAATTGCCATCGATCCCCGCAGGTGCAGGCGGGCCGGTCAAAGGTTGACGTATCCGGCTGAGCAATCCCACCAGCGGATTGGTATCTTTCCAGAGGTCGGCTATTTCTTGTTGCAGGGTTTTGTCATCCGTAGGCAAAACTTCTTTGTGCAATTCAGATTCCACGTGCTCGATGGCGTCTTTTGTCATCACATCGCGCATGACCCGGTACACTACTTCGGTAATGTCACGGGCATCAAAAATATCCTCCAAGTGACCGTTTACCATCACTTTTTCCAAAAACGGCATATCCTTTGAAGCGATAGGAACTGCCGACCCTTCTTGATGGAGCGACTTCGGAGGATTCGTCTCCATTTTGTGTAACAGTTTGCGACCTTTTTCTGTTAAATCAGCTTCTTGAAATGCGACTAAAGGCGGCAATACCTCAGTTCCTCCGTAAGGTTCTCCACTAAAGTCAGCTTTGATAAATTCTCTTTGGTTGAGGTATTCCAGATGACCGAGCAATTCCGCTTCCGCCACCTGGTGACCCACATATTCTTCGGCTGCGTTCCTAATTTCCGACTCTCCCCTGCCGTTTCCGCTGCCAATCTTTTTGAGCAAAATGTAAGTCAGGTCGTCTCTGATTGGAATTGTCATTAAAACCTCCTAGGTTAATATCCGGTAAAGCTCATGTAAAAACTTAATTTTTTTACTGGCTTAAATTGTGATGATTACTACTTAAAAACATTGAAGTATAAAGTAGAGTAATCAAGTATCTCTCAGCAGGTGTAAGTTATTAAATTCAAGTTGGGGCTAGAATATTCCTTTAGGTAGATCCATGTATGGGAACCCACGTCTAATGTTGTTATTATCCTTAAAAGCTGTCGCCACTCTTCAATGCTATTAAGCGAGGATGCTTTATTGGTAAGATTATCCGTATTTATTGCGTGTTTTTACCAGGGCTGACGCACCAAGAGCCCCTAAGTTGGTAATTGGCGCTGGGAGAGGTAGAATTAAGCAGGTGCTATGGGGTTAATCAACAGCGGTCATTTTGCCCGCAGCTTGTAGCGATATTGTATCGGATTAGACCAAAAACTGGTCATGGAAGAGCTACCAATACGAGCCAATCTGTTTCAAGTGCCGCAGTGCCACTTGAAGAATGCCTCGGTAACAAATTTTTTGATCGTTTCGAGCGGCATTTATGAACTACCTTCATTGGGACAATAAATTGGAATCCTCGTCTTTGATTAGCGGTCAACCCCAGGTTGACAAGCGTCCTTTAGTGTTGGCTGTAGACGACAATCCGGACAACTTAGAGCTGCTGACACAAATACTCGATTTATTCGGCTGCGAGTGTGTGGGAGCAGTTGACGGGTACGCAGCTCTTTCAGCAGCAGTCGATCGACAACCCGACCTAATCGTGCTCGACATTTGCCTGCCGGATATAGACGGTATGGAAGTAGTAAAGCGGGTCCAACAAAACCCCGAGCTCAGACATATTCCGATTGTTGCTGTCACAGCACTAGCAAAAGCAGAAGATCGCGATCGGATTCTCCAAGCAGGCTGCGTGGAATACCTTTCCAAACCTTTTAACATCAAAGATTTAGAAAGAATTATCCGCCAGTACCTGAACTCTGAAATGCTTTTGGTTGAGTTTTAGATTTATAATTAGAATCACGAAATTGAGGTGCAGAGTCCAAAATTGCGATCGTTCCCGTGCGGCCAGTCTCTAAGGTCGCATCGCGGAGCAAATCAGTGACTCCCACGCCCAAAACCTTTTGAATTAATTCTTTCAGTGGCAATTCCAGAACTGATTCTAATTGTGCTCGCACCTGCAAAGCCAAATCGTGCTGACCGTTCTGAGCCAGCAGTTTTTCTGGTTCAGTAAGCCCATTTTCGATAACAATTATCAATTTGTTATCCAAAAGATTGCAGAGCGCTTGACTCGTTTGGTGTCCGAGCTGAGAGCGGTACAAAGCTTGAATTCCCTGCGAAAGAGTGCGTTCTAATTTCCCGCGAGTAGGTTCTAATGTTTCGCCTGTCATATTTTTTATTGAGATAAAGATAAATCAAAAAAACAGTTAACTGTTAACTACTAACTGGTTAACAGTTAACTGCTAACTGCTAACTGTTAACTGTTAGAAATAACCGTCGCGTTATCCGACAGTAACTTCATTAGTTTCCACCCCAGTTGCACCCTTAACGCCTTTAGCAATTGTCACCAACTTCTTGACAATTTCCTGACTGGGAACTGTACCTTTGAGAACCACCGTAGTGCCAAGTTGAGCCACATAAACAGTCTCAATATCCGCAACATCTGGATTTGCATCGAAAGCCTGAGCAACCCGTTTAGCTAAACCGCTTTGATCGTATTCTCCGTTCAAGCCCATGCGTTCCGGCGGGATTGTCTGAGCGCTCGCAGCAGGTTGAGCTTGAGCTTGAGATTGAGCTACAGGTGCTTGGTAAGCAGGAGCATCAACAGTTTCTTGATTTTCAAGTTTTTCTAAACCAAACAATCTTTTTAGCCAGCCCATAGAGTTTGTCCTCCGACAAAGTTTGTGTTAATTGACTTGTTAATTGACAGTTGGCACGTCGCCGTGCAATTTTTCTTCTCAATACCAGGAATTACGATCGCACTCTTGGATGCAGAAACCGAGTTTTTTTACAAAAAAGTATCGTTACAGCCATCCACCTAGGTAGAAAAACCCAGTTTGTTGAGTTTGGTGCGCCCATCCTAAATACAATCTACTGTTGTACAACTGAGCCGATCATCTGCCTGGAGACATAATTCTCCGGCTCTCAAACAAATACTTGCGCTGATCATTCCGGCAAATCCAACTTAAACCCTTCTTCCCCAACTTCTACTATTTTGTTATACATCCACTCGTGCCAACTTCCTGCCGCCGGAAACTTAGGAATGCTGTTACCAGATAGATAAGTATCCGAAAAATTAGCGACAACTACTGCTCGTGTTTCCTCATCGCTCCAGCGGTAGTAAGCCAGCACTTTGGCTTCGGGATTTTCGTGGATAAATATCAATATTTTCGGTATAAAGGGCCGGAACTTTTTCCCGCAGCCGAATCACGTGTTTGTAGTATTCCAAGAACTCATGATTTGGCTAATTTTTCAACAAAAACCCTTGCAGTTTATTCGACTGGTTGCGAGTTTGCCGAGTGGATTTTCCAAGCTCTTCGCCCATCCACAGCATCGGTATTCCTACTGCTGTGACTAACAAAACCGGGCGTTGCTGATTTATGGTATGACAGGCTAAATATGCAAGTCATAGAAACCAGTATCTACAAAGCTTCGGGATTTTCAACTTATTTTTTTCATACCCTGATTAAGCAACGCCCTGAATTTTAGTGCGGAAATAACCTCTGTCATCTTTTTCTAATAATTTTTTTTCCCATTGGGAAAAAGAGCCGAGCAGTGTAGCTGCTTTGTGGTTGGGAGCGAAGAGTTTGAATTCAATTGCAGCGGCCCTGAATATCTGGTTTGCAGAAATTATAAGTGTGATTAGTATTGATTTTTACAATTTGGTAAATCTGTCGCCCTCGTTCTTAAGAGTTACAGGTGTAACTCTTATGTTGTTAGGTAGTTATAGGCGCACCCGGAGGGTTTAGTAGTAGACACCCTAGCGATTGAGTAAGGTGCGCCACTAAGCACCCGGAGGCCAGATTTAAATCAATCAAAAATGTAGTTAAAGTAACTAAAAAATATTAAGGGCTGTTTATGAAAAGTAATTTAACTTTTGATAACTATATAAATCGTGGTCAGAGTTTAATATTTGTAACTAAAGGAACATTTTTTCGCTAACAGAGCTAATACTGTAGAAAGATGTCATTTTAGGCGGAAATAGCGAGGATGTGATTGTAATTATAAGGCAAGGAAAACCACAAGAATGAATGCTTTATTCCACTGGATTTTCGCGCCATCGACTTTAAGCCAAGTTTGAGCCGAGAATAGCAATGATTATTTTTGCTTATGTCTTGGCAGCAGTTGTTTTATATTTTTTGACTGGCAAACTTGGCAGAACCGAAATCAGCTTTAACGACTGCTGCTACCTCAGTAATTGGTAATTGGTGAAAATCTCATTCGTCCCTGTTACCCGTTAGATATTCCGAGCAGTGGCTCTAAAGCTCTAAAAGTTTAATTGGGGATGTTGGCGAATTACCGTTACTGTAAAACTCTGGAGTGTTAAAAATGCTAAAACAAATGTGTTGGTTGCCCAGACTCGGAGGCAAGGGAGAAAAGATATTGCACTTACGCACCGATGCCCGTCAGGGGTGGCGGCCTTATACAGCTTTTCCGCAGTTCGCTGTACCCGACTACCGGGAACCGGGCGGTTCTAAGGGATGGGCAACTTATCAGAAGCTGAGAACTCAAGGGTGGAATTTAATATCGACTGCAGAAGGGCAGCAGTCGATTTTTGGCGAACAGAAAAGTGCTTAAAAAATCCGAAGCCGCAGCAATAAAAGAAGAGGTAAAATCCTCTTCTTTTTATTGCTTGTGGAGAGAGAAACTGGGTTTTTAACCGTCCTACTTGCTAGAATGGGTAAGGTTTGCAGTGCTCACCTTAGATAATTTTAAGATGTTTGCCAGTTGCAAGTAAATTAGGCGATCGCCCTTTCTTTCTCTGCTGTAGTTGCTACGTTATGGAGCACCGGCTGGCGAGTTTTCAAGTTAAACCGGTATCCGTGGGGGAGTATGTGCAACTTAGCGCCGCAAATCGCCAAAGCCTCATCCTTCAAAAGTCCCTCTACATTGTCGTGGAGTTTTTCCGACTCGTCGATGACAGTTACAGCGCTTTCGCCAATGACTTCCAACTCGTCACCGTGGACTAAAATAGCTGTATTTTCGTCAATACCAAATCCCAACACGGCAGGTTGCAGCAAGAGTGCCGAAACTAAGCGTCCCAGACGGCCTCGCTGGGCGAAATGCTGGTCTATGACAACTCCTGGAAGGAAACCCATTCCCGGGCCCATTGCTACCACATCAACGCGGGGATTTGTCTCTGAGTCTCCTTCAATAATCATCATGTCTGGCATCATTGCCGCGCCGGCGCTGGTGCCACCAACAATCGCCCCTTCCGAGTAGCGTTTGTGCATAGCTGCGTCGAGTTTGGTGTCTTTCAAGCAGCTAATAATCCGCGCTTGATCTCCGCCTGTAAAGAATATGCCAGTGGCTTGTTCGATCGCTTCTAAATAATCTGGATTGCTGGCATCTTCGGGTTTCTGGGTGTCAACAACTCGCACGTCTTCAGCGCCAAGTCGCTCAAACACTCGGATGTAATTATCTCCTACTTCTCCCGGCAAGCTTGTTGCAGCAGTCATGACAACAATGCGCGCTTTAGTTCCTCCGGCGCACCGCAAGAATTCCCGCAGAATTTTGCAGTCCCCCTCTTTGTCTTCCGCGCCACCAATAATTAGCAACTTCCCCTGAATTTGGTTGCTCGCCATAATATCTCCACTGTTAATTTATTTAATTTCACTAAAACACAAACTTCTTTTTTCCGAAAACGGCCCAAAGGTATATATAGATACAAAAAAATCTCATACTTCTACCCCTCCAGCACGCACACAGCTCAAGGGTGATGTGGGTGTTGACTCATCCTCGACGATCGACAAAACAAACTTACCCCCCCTAACAGGAGATAGGAGGGGTCAAGAAATGAGCTTAAATTACAGGGCCCACGCGCGCGCGGTGATCAATCCGGTTTCTGATCCGATTCTTCGCTAATCCTCCTCTGATTGCTCGTAGAAATCAGATTGATGAGCGTCAGTCCTCAATTAGTCCGATCGCCCGTTAGTGCGATCGCTCGATCAAATTGCTCAATATGGTACTCGCCCGTTCTAAAGGTAGGTGTCTGGGTTTGCCGTTCCAGACAATCTGATATTCGTTGCTGTTTTGACCATCACCGTAGCCAGAAATTAGCTTCCGGTGAAATGCTTCCTCAGCTAAGTGGTGAACTTTTTCCCTGAGAGCAGTTTGTGCGATCTTCATAATTTGCTGCCTCTTAAATTTTCTTTCACTGTCATAAACAATTATAAGTACACAGTGTACCTCTCAAAAGTTATAGCTTTTTTTTGCAAGGGGGGAAAGAAGTAGTCGTTAGTCATAAGTGCTTAGTTATCTATGCTTAGTTATCTATGCTTAGTCATCTATGCTTAGTTAGATGTTGAAGGAAGAAGGAATATTTTCCCACTCTCACCCTCTCCCCCTCTCCCCATCTCCCCTACTCTCCCACTCCCCCTATCGGGCAATACTGAGGGCAGAATTGCTGGGAGTATTTATCTCACTGCTGGAATATCTATGCCCGCAGGTAGTATCCCCTGCACCGACTATAAAGTTACCGTAAAAAATTAGCTCAAAGGAGGTTAGAAAATGCTGCAAGAAAAAAGCACGGAAACAGCTCGCGTCAATGCTCGAAAAACCGATATTTTTGATGTGTTCAACTTCAAACACTATATCGGGCCCAACCCTTATTTAGACACCGCGGCTTTAGTTTTTGATTTCGCGGTGACGGGCGCGAGCGAACCTTTGCCGATCGCACATTACCAGAAAATTATTGGCGATCGCTACCCGCAACTGCTGCACGAAACTTTCTCGAACCATGCCCAACTGTTCGGCCGTACCGCCTCAGAAGTAGCAAAACTCGACATGGGTTTGCATTTTCAACACTGGAACATCAAGCCGTTTTCTCAGTTTAACAGAATCAGCATAGAAGCACTTCACGCCCGCACTGCCCGAGCAGTAGTGTACGCAGTTTGGGATTGGTTTGAAGCCATTAATCAAAATCAAGACTTTCCCTTGGAAGCACAAATGGGCGCGCTGCAAAATATGTTCCGGCAGTCAGTTTACGGAGGCCCGACAGTTTATTCGTTAATGCGATCGGCATCCCAAAAAGGCATTCCCGCATTTTATTTGTGGGATGAAGGACTAATGCAATATGGGTACGGCAAAAAACTGGTTCGTGGCTCTGCAACTACCTTTGATTCTGACAGCCACTTAGACTCAGATTTTACCACGCGCAAAGACGATTGTAAAGCTTTTCTCGCTACATTAGGCTTTCCTGTTCCCAAAGGCGATATCGTCTCCACAGAAAACGGAGCTCTGGCAGTTGCTAGAGAAATTGGCTACCCAGTTGCTATCAAACCAGTAGTGGGTCATAAAGGAATTGGCGTCACAGCAGATGTCCGGGAGGCCGAGGAATTGCAGGCAGCTTTTAAAAGAGCAGTTAAGGCCATTCCCGAAACAGATCCGGTACGAGTAATTGTGGAAAACAGCATCAAAGGATCGGATTTTAGGCTGCTGTGCGTTGACGGCAAATTTGTTTCTGCCACTGAACGCCGACCCGCTTGCGTAACAGGTGATGGCGACTCAACAATTCGCGAATTGATCCGCCGTGAAAACCGCAAACCAGAACGTTTGGATACGCCAACTTCGGCGATGAGCAAAATTCAGTCCGACGAAGCGATGGAAATGTATCTGGAAGAACAAGGACTGTCATTGGATAGTGTGCCAACTCGCGATCGCACTGTGTATCTACGCAAAGTCGCTAATCTTTCCGCAGGCGGTGTCAGCATCGACGCTACCCGCACTATTCACCCGGATAACATTGTTTTGGCTCAAGATATCGCCCTACATTTTCGGTTAACTTGTTTGGGGATTGATGTGGTAACAGAAACTCTCGCCAAATCTTGGAAAACAGGCAATTTTGGGATTATCGAGATCAATGCCGCGCCGGGAATTTTTATGCACCTTAACCCCGCTGTCGGCGAAGGAGTTGATGTGCCTTCGCATATTATCGAAACTTTCTTTGAATCGGGAAAATCAGCTCGAATCCCAATTATTACTTTCAACAGAATTTCGGTACATGACCTACAAGAAACTATCGACCATATTCTGTTGCAGCATCCCGATTGGACAATCGGTGCTGTTTGTCGCGGTGGACTTTTTGTTAACCGCTCTGAAAAAGTTTTGAATAAGAATTACCATCTTAACGTGCAAAGTTTGCTACGGAATCCCAAGCTCGATTTGTTAATTGCTGAATATCCCGAAGATATTTTGGAAGCTGAGGGAATGTTTTATCGGGGCAGCAATATGGTGGTGCTAGATAATCCGGGAGAAACTGAGATGATGTTGGTTAGAGAAAGCACTGATGACGATACTGTTGTGGTGAGGGAAGGAAGTAGTATTTCTCTTCGCCGCCAGGGGTTGATCGAACAGTATACTCTGGGGGATGATGAACCGTTTACACGGGTTTATTTGAAGGAAATAGGGACTGTTTTGTAGGCGCTTCCACAGTTAAGTTGGTTTTGTAGGGTGGGTATTGATTACCCGCCCCACCACATCAAGGTTTTTTCTCGTTCCCAGGTTCTTCCGGGGAAGGAATTTGGGAGGGATCAGATGGGAACTGGCTTCGTTACACTTAGTTACAATCGCTTTCAATTCCTCAGTCGTGGATACACTATTCGTAAAAAGCCGGTTTCTTCCCAACTTTCTCGTTACCAGACCAATAGTTTCGTAGAAACTGAGTTGCTCAGGGTAAGTCTTATTCCTGCGATCATAAGTTTTTAGACAATCTGGTTTCTGCGCTGCCCTTCGTGCTATCAAGGAATTTTACAAGTCTTTAAAAAATTGCACTCCGGTGGCAGAAGGTCTGGAAATATGAATTTTGCGAGCAATTGGTTTAATTCGCTGACCGAAAGTTTACTGTCGCACCGTCGCTACATTCCAGCAGCCCTGACTCTTTGCACTGGTACGAGTTTGTCATTGGCAGCCGCAGCCGTTGTGTGGCATTCGGAAAACCAACGAATGCAAGCTCAATTTCATCAGCAAGCCGATCGCCTGAATGTGGCATTGCAGCAAAGCATCAATAAAAATTTAGAAGTTTTGTACTCACTTGAAGGATTCTACAGGGCGTCTACTGAAGTTACCCGAGAAGATTTTAAGCACTTCGCTCAACCTGCACTTGCCCGCAATACTGCTATACATTCTGTTAACTGGATTCGGCGCGTGCCTGCTGCCCAAAAAGCAGCTTATGAACGGACAATTCGAGCCGAAGGTTTTCCGGCATTTCAAGTTTACGAACGAACTCCTGACAAAAAGCAGGTCAAAGCAAAAGTGCGATCGGAATACTTTCCAATTATTTACAGAGAAGCACTAGAAGAAGATAACAAAGTGATCGGTTTTGATGTTGCCTCCAGCCCCGATCGCAAAGCAGCTTTAGAGAAATCGGTGAATACCGGGAAAATAGGGGCTTCCGGGCGGATTAGATTAGTCAGCAACAATCAACCGGGATTGCAAGTATTTCTACCAGTACACCGCCGCACAACTTCTGCTGATAACTCCGTCAACGGCCGCCAAAACCTCATGGGAGTTATTGCGGGCCTGTTTCAGATCACCAGTATGGTCGATTCCTCTTTAGAATCGCTAAATTTAGACAAGATTAATTTTTACCTCTATGACAACTCTGCTATAGAGAAAGAACGCTTTCTAGTGCGCTACGACTCACAAGCTAAGCAGTTAATAGATAACCCAAAACACGAAAAGCCAGAGTTAGCTAATATCCGGGGAAAAATCTGTCAAAATCCTAGTGCTTGCACTCGCCTATTTAACGTAGCAGACCGCCAGTGGAGGCTGCTAGTTTTGCCTGGGAAGGGGTACCAGAGCATGAGGACGCATCAGGGTTCGCTGGCAATTGGCGCGATCGGGCTATTGATGACTGGCAGCTTGACGATTTACCTGTTGATGTCTCTAGAACGTACTGCAAAAGTAGAACAGCAAGTGTACGATCGTACAATTCAACTAAAACAGCGCACGGCTGAACTAGAAACGGCACTAAAAAATTTGCAGGAAGCTCAATTTAAACTCATCCAAACTGAAAAAATGTCCAGCTTGGGACAGTTGGTGGCTGGAGTTGCCCACGAAATTAACAATCCTGTGAACTTCATCTCTGGCAACCTGATCCATACAGGCGCATATACTCGAGACTTGCTGGAACTTGTGGAAATATACCAGCAGCAATATCCGAACCCAACGCCCGAAGTGCAAGCAAAACTAAAAGATATTGATTTGGAGTTTATCAGTGAAGACTTGCCTAAAATCCTACAATCTATGAATATGGGAGCTCAACGGATCAGCCAGATCGTGCTTTCTCTGCGGAATTTTTCGCGCTTGGATGAAGCTGAAATGAAGTCAGTTGACATTCACCAAGGCATTGACAGCACCTTGATGATTTTGGAGAGTCGGCTGAAACCAAAAGCTGATTTTTCTGGCATTAAACTCATCAAAGAATACGGAAGTTTGCCATTAGTGGAGTGCTGGGCGGGACAATTGAATCAGGTATTTATGAATGTTTTGAGCAATGCCATTGATGTTTTATATGATGCAGCAAATCAAAACAAGCTCGAAAACAACGCCTCGAATTCTACATTTTTACCTACTATTCGGATTCGCACGGAACTTTTAAGTTCTAATTGTGTATGCGTGCGAATCGCTGACAATGGAACGGGCATGACGGAAAATGTCAAAAAGCGTTTGTTTGATCCGTTTTTTACTACCAAGCCTGTAGGCAAAGGTACTGGCTTGGGATTGTCGATCTGCTATCAAATAGTAGACAAACATCACGGTTCGCTCAGGTGCGTATCGGCTCCGGGAGAGGGAACTGAATTCTTGATTGAGGTGCCGGTGCGGCAACAGTTCGAGCAATCTGTTTCTAAGGTTTCACCTGCGGTAAGTGTCATACCATTTTAGATTTTAGATTTTAGATTTTAGGATTGAGAATAACTTACTGTCTAATGGTTTAGATGTCTGCTACAGTTGCAGCTTTTCTGAGAACTAATATCAATTGCAATTAGCTGCAGAAATTGGGAACATTTCAATTTTGTCAAAAGACTTTTTAGGAGCGCGAACCGGAGAACTCGATTGATATATAGTAGTTCTCAAAAAGATTCGCGGACGCTTGGGTTTTCGGTGTTCGGTAATCGGGAATCGGGAAAAAGGTCATCATGAAAAAGCTTGCTGTTCAAAAGCAGGGTAGTGCCATTATTCATTACCCATTACCCATTACCAGACATACCTCACTCTTAATGAGACTGGGCTATATATACCTAGCGAGAATTTGGCTTGCATTCCTGTGAAAGATGCTCGCGGTGCTTAGGTTGCACCCTACAATTAACAGTCAACTGTCCTGAGTTAGAGTTATTGCCAAGCGCGTCTTAATTTATAGTTAAATATCGCCCAAAACAAATATTTGGGGTTTTACCCGTCGTGACAATTTATAATTGTAGCGATGCCAGATTACCAATTACTAACTACGATGTCTTTACAATTTATTAGCATTCCGCCAAAAACCGATCGCAAACCTGTCGCTTTGATTGTCGCTTTGCACGGATGGGGTGCTAATGCTCGCGATTTGACTTCCTTAGCACCCTTTTTCAATTTGCCGGATTATCAGTTTCTGTTTCCCGATGCCCCGTTCCCCCATCCCCAAGTAACGAGCGGCAAAGCGTGGTATAACCTTCAAAGCAAAGACGCTCAGGGATTGGTAGAAAGCCGGCAATTGCTGAGGGAATTTTTGCTGTCTTTGGAAAGCACCACGGGCGTGCCTTTGTCTCGCACGATTTTAGGCGGCTTTTCTCAAGGCGGAGCGATGACTCTAGATGTGGGATTGACTTTGCCCCTAGCTGGTTTAATTTGTCTGAGTGGTTATTTACACCAGATTTCGCCAGTTGCTGGGAGTGTTTTGCCACCTGTTTTAATCGTACACGGTACTCAAGATACTATTGTGCCTGTTAGTGCTGCTGTGCGATCGCGCGACAGTTTGACGGCTTGGGGAGCTGCGGTGCAGTATCAAGAATTTAACATGGGACACGAGATTCTGCCGGAAGTTATAGAGGTAATGCGAAGTTTTGTTGTAGAAACTGTGTCGAAATCTGATTAAAGGTTTAGTATATAGTATGGCGGAAGTCTCGGGCAGGGGAAAAAAATGAAAACTTTAACCAAAGCATCGCGCGATATAGCTGTACTTACTTCTCAGGACGTGGCAGAATTGGCTGTCCGTTTGGAAGTTGACGATTATACAGATCCTTTTGAGGGATTGAATGATTGGCATTTGTTGCGATCGCTTGCCTTTCAGCGGCCGGAGCTGGTTGAACCTTATCTCCACCTTCTGGATATGGAAGCCTACGACGAAGCATAGACTGAAAAATCTCGCTCAAAATTTTCGACGGAATTGAGGAAGAAGTTAGCAGCATATTTTGTTGCGGATTAAACAGATGAATTAGGGATTTTAGCCTGTTTTTATCTTAATTTCTTTCTTGATTCTTTTTTATGAAAAAATGACATGAAAGGCAGACGAATTTTAATCGGCGTTAGTGGCGGGATTGCGGCTTACAAAGTTTGCGAAGTAGTTTCAACTTTAGCAAAAGCTGGAGCGGAAGTTAAAGCTATTCTTACTGATGCGGCTGGGGAGTTTGTAACGCCTTTGACTTTTGCTACTCTGTGCCGCCATCCTGCTTTTACGGACAAAGATTTTTGGCAAGCAAGTCACGGGCGCCCCCTGCATATTCAATTGGGAGAATGGGCGGAAGTTTTTGTGATTGCTCCTTTGACAGCTAATACTTTGGCTAAGTTGGGGGGGGGTTTTGCTGATAATTTGCTGACTAATACTGTCTTAGCTTCTACTTGCCCAATTTTGCTGGCACCGGCGATGAATACGGATATGTGGGAACAGCCGGCGGTGCAGCGGAATTGGCGTGAAGTGTTGAGTTATGGGCGCTATCATGCTGCGAATCCGGGGGCGGGAATGCTGGCGTGCGATCGCGCGGGTGTCGGCCGCATGGCAGAACCTGGTGAGATTTTGCCTCATATTGAATCGCTGTTGTATGCGAAGGGCGATCGAGATTTAGCGGGCATTCGGGTGTTGATTAGTGCGGGAGGAACGCGGGAACACCTCGATCCGGTGCGGTTTATCGGCAATCCTTCCACTGGCAAAATGGGTATAGCTTTGGCGCAAGCTGCACAGCACCGCGGCGCGACAGTGACGCTGGTACACAGTATAACTGGCGAATTGCCGCTCTCAGGTGTGCGGGCGATCGCAGTTACGAGTGCACAAGAAATGCGGCAGGCGATGCTGCAATGCTTTCACGAGGCGGATTTGACGGTGATGGCGGCGGCGGTAGCGGATGTGAAGCCGGCTGAGTACAGTAGTGAGAAACTGCCCAAGCGATCGCTCCCGAATTGTTTACCGTTGGCACCGGTAGCGGATATTGTGGCAGAGTTGGGAAAATTGAAACAGCCGCACCAAAAATTAATCGGGTTTGCAGCACAAACAGGGGATATTGTCAAGCCAGCTTTGGAGAAATTGCGGGCAAAGAAACTGGATGTAATTGCCGCAAACCCGATCGATCAAATAGGTGCAGGTTTCGGCAGCAATACCAATCAAGCAATATTAATTAATGCCGCCGGCAAGCAAGTAGAAATAGCACCTTGCAGCAAGCTTGAAATGGCTCATCGTTTGTTAGATTTTGTGAGGGAAGGGTGAGGGCGCGATTACTCATTAACTGGGATTAATTACTACTGGTTCGGGCGATAATTCTGATTCCCCAAAATCCGTTGATTTCGAGTCAGCCGACAACTCAGTATCTGCGACAGTAATTTCTAGTTTAAATCCTAATGCTTCGAGCAATTCTACAAAGCTGTAAATTTCCAAACCGCCGCTTTCAGTCAGCATCTTGTCGAGTTTTTCGTGATGTTCTTTTGCTGACTCCGAAAGAGCATTCATCCTGATTCGAGCCTCAATCACCTTTCGGATGGCATTTCTCAAAAGTGCGGGTTCAGGGTCTTTTTCTTCCAAGATAGCGCCGATAAAACCAGCAGCTTCTTCCGGCTCTTTGAGAGATTCAATTAGGTACTCGCGGTAGCTATCACTTGTCGGTGCTTTCACGTTTTTCATAATCTGTCCAGTATTCTATAGCTTGTCGAATGTCCTGTTCTTGGGTGCTTTTATCCCCAGCTATGAGGATTACCACAATTGTCAAGCCGACTTGTCCGAAGTAGAGGCGGTAGCCCGGGCCATAATTAATTCTGAGTTCAAAAACTCCTTGTCCCACTGACTTGAAATCTCCGAGATTACCTTGCTCAACTCGGTCAAGCCTAGATTTGATTCTAACTCTAACATTCCGATCGCGGAGGGCATCAAGCCACTCGGTGAATGGTGCCCTACCCTCTGCTGTAGTGTAACGTCGAATTTCCCTGGGTTGTACTTCCATGATTTTATCCTATTTGCTCAACAATTTGTATAATAGGGCGATCGACAGTCCATTCAACAAGCAAATCATACTTAAGACAGAGGTATTCGATCGACAAAATAGTAAACCTTGTTTGAGGGAATAAACTTTACATCAAACAGGGGATTGTGAATGAATTTTAAATCGATCGCAAAAACCAATCTACTATTCGGCAGCCTGATAATTAGCCTCGGATTGCAATCACTTCCAGCCACAGCGCAAGCAGTCACCGACGCACAAGTTTCCGCCCTCGTAGAAGCAATGCGACAAGCCGCCCCGCCACAAGCAGCAAATGACGGAATGTACAGTCAGTGGCAAGTTTTGCCAGGGAATATTTCCCGCTGGGCAAAATTCTGTACCAAACAAGATTTAACACCCCAACAATTTGAGGCCGACGCGACAAAAGCCAAATCAATTGTTACCTGTATCGTGGGCGATTTGCTGCGCGACGAATACAAAGCTAGCAGCAGCAATGAATTAACCGCTGTACGCCGCGCCGCTTGCTGGTGGATGACTGGGGACTCCGCAGCTTGCAAAAGTGGCGCAACTGCTACTTATGCGGATAAGGTTGTCAGCGTTTACCAGCAGCAGCGGCCTAAAAAGTAAGGTTTTTGCTGCGGGATTTAGATTTTTTTACCGCTGATGCACGCGGATTAACGCAGATGAATTGCGCTGGGTTTTATTCCCCGCCAATTCATCTTCTTTTAAAGTAACTTTTAGTCTAAATCCTAGCGCATCCAAATACAATTTCTGCGTTCAGGACTAGCCGAATTTTCCTCGCTTATACTTCCCTGATTTTTGTGAAATATACATATTAACCTGTGCAGCTTGGACTCTGCGACTGAATTATTCATTTTCTGCCTGACTTCTCATCAACTTTTGCACGCTGGCTAAAGCTCGATTTAATTCGTAACTCTTTCTTTCTGAATTCTGCAAAAAAGCCTGCTGTTCTTCCTCAATCATTAACACATCCTGCCGCACCAAACCATCTAATAATTTTTGAGCAGCACCGAAACAACTATCTTTGATAAACCGGCGAAACCATACAGGCAATTTGTGCAGCCGCCAAAACGCATTTAATGAGGTAAAATGAATTAAATAAGCCCGAGTTGCCGTCTCGCTCACCGGACAAACCAAGCAGTAAATTTTAAAGTCGCTCCCCAAAGTTGAAACCCAGTGCGGGTAAACATAACTCACCTCCAGCGGTTCCGGGTGCAGTCGGCGCAGAGATTTAAAAAATAACTGAGAAATTGACCAAATTTTATCTATTTTGTAATAACTTTGTGCCTGATAGCGAGCAGTTACTTGATGCTCGTTTTCTTCTAAAGTATCTAACACCGGATTTGCCCAAGCTTGCCAATCATCGTGCAAGTGTCCGTGGTACATATCCATCAAGTTTTCAATTAAAAATGAATAGTGTGCCTGACAGTCGATGACTGAAACTGTGGCAATATAATTGAGATGTTCCCACTCTGGCAAATCCAGTAAATTAGTTTTTTCGGCTGGGGTTTCGTCGCCGGGAAACAGCCAGATAAAACCGTTTTTTTCCTGGACGGGATAGGAGCGAATTTTGCAGTTAGGTAGCTTTTGGTTTTCTGCTAAATAATCGACTTCGGCGCATTCTCCCCTTGCATTTAACCGCCATCCGTGGTAAGCACATTCGATTAAATCGCCTTTAACTTTGCCGTGGCTGAGTTTAACTTGCCGATGGGGACATCTATCTTCTAAAGCGTTGATTTTACCTGCACTGTCGCGGAAAAGTACGATCGCCCGATTCCAGATTTTCGCAGCGACGGGCTGAGTTTGCACCTCGCTGCTGCGGGCGATCGCATACCACCGATCGAGATTAATGCCCAACTGGCGGATGTGAGTTTTTTGTTCCCTTGCAGATTCCGATTTTATCGCGTTGTTTTGCATTACAAATGTTCCCAAATTACGCCCATAAAACAACCCAATTTTACAAAATAACAGCCTGGAAAGCAACGACCGTAAATTTTTCTAAATCTCCGTTCTGACAAATACCTATCGCTAGCTAAATGCTTCAACCACCCAGGGGACAATCGAAATTTTAATAATCTTAAAGCATTGCGAAATCCGTAGGTGGAACAGTCGGGTCTAAAATCTCTCGCAGCACCTAATATGTAGCCTATTGTAGCAGGTGTTTCGACTTCCGAAATATTATCTAAAAAAACGATTTTTCCGTGGGGCTTTAACATTTTTTTTATTGCATCGAGGGCTGCGGGGAGGTTGGGCAGGTGGTGAAAAGTAGCAGCACTAACTATTAAATCAAATTGGCGATCGAGCGCTAATTGACTGGCATCCATTTGGATGTATTCGATATTGGGAGCGGAACGTTTTTGACTGGCGATCGCCAGCATCTTTGCTGACAAATCGACGGCGACAACATTATCGTAATACTGGGCTAATTCAAAAGCAAGAATTCCAGAACCGCAGCCAATATCTAATGCTGCACCTTTGCTGGTCGATAGGTTGTTAGTAAAGAAATCGTTCTGGTTTTGCAAGGTGGCGGCGAAATCGTATTCTGTTGCAAAAGCATCAAACATTACAGATTTATTACCAATTTTGCAGTTACTATTCAGCATCTATTATTGCTTTATACTCATTCAATAATATTTTAACCGCATATCCACCCCCCTCAACGCAGATATTTTTTTTGTTCGCAAGCTCTGCCTTTTCTCCTCAGCGAAACCACACCCACAAACCGTAACTCATCTTAACAAAAGAATGTAACTGTAGGAAACCTCTAAACCCTTATTGAATCAGTCATTCTCATTCCTTAAAATCTCAAATCTCAAATCTACAATCTAAAATGGTATGGCTGGGGGCGGGTTTTACCGAGAATAGCAGCCGATAATTGACGATTGATAAAACCCGCCCCCGCTGCCAAGCTTAGATTTTTAACACGCCTTCGGGATTCACCGTCAAGAGCGATCGCCTCTGCAAACCCTCTTGATATAAAATAGCATTAGCTGCCAACAAACCGCTGCTCACTGCCCTTTCCATTAAACCGCAAGGAAACGGCATTTTCACCCAATCTCCCGCAAACAAAAGATTAGGTACAGCGCAGCAAGTCTCCGGGCGTTCCGCATAACTACCGGGCGGATATCCAGAGAAATTCTTTTGATTTACCAATTCCCGGTGCAGCATATTTGCCTCTTTTAATTCCGGTACAATTTCGTACAATTCTTGCTCAAAAGTAGCCAGTAAAACTTCCTGGTTGGGAAATTCTTTCTCCTTGTAACAATAAGCGTGCAGTTCCACTACACTACCGCCAGTTTTCTGATTCCATTCGATGAACTGATCCTGAATTCGGTGGTAAAGCGTAATGCTGTCAGTCAGTTTGTAGCCGGAAAGCGAACTGAAATTGCTGTGTTCCCACGGAAATTCGCGATCGAACCAAAAACGGCCCACCGCAAACGGATCTGCTATTTTTAAGCTCTCTATCCGGCTCTGCACCTGCGGATTTACCTCACCGCTGGCCAAACTAAACAAATGCTGCATCCCCGGAACATCCGCCGCAAAAACATAGTAATCAGCCTTCAATGTTTCCGCCAAATTTTGCGGCTGCGATTGCTTAACCGCTGCTACTAACTGTATTTCATCTGCTTTTTCATCTACTACCTTAAATCGAGGCAAATCCCGCTGAGCAGGCCCACTGACAACTCGTCCTTCGGCATCAAAAACGGCCCCGTGACAAGGACAGTGAAATTGACCGTCGTTTTGTTTCTGAACTGTGCAGCCTTGGTGAGTGCAGCTCAGAGAAATTGCCTCTTTTCCCGACGGTGCGGCGGCAAATACGCTGTCCCCAGCGCCGAAATATTCGGTAGAGTTGCTGTCAGTTAATAGCGCGTTTCGCTTCACCCAAAAAGGTATTTTACTTTGCACGTCTCCAGACTGGTAACTCAGAGAATCAATCTTGCCGTTTTCCCAGCGAATCTCACTGACTGCGACATCTGTCAATACTTTGCCGCCTTTGCTTTCAATGGATCTGGCAATAGGCTGCACCAAACTCGTGCCCATATCTTGCCGCGTGCCGTTGAAGGCCAAACCCTCTGGATTTCCGAAAAAGTAAAAGTGGAAAAATTGCATTAATTCTCCCGCGCTCAATTCGTCGGGAGCGTTGAGGCTGGATTTGGCAAAAGGCAGAAAATACAAGTCATAAAGTCCGCGCGGGAATTCACCTTTTACCCAGTCGGCAACGGATATATTGTCGAGGCGAGCGAAAGTTTTTTGAGTTTGAAAACCGCCTATTTCTCGAAAGACTTCCCAGTGAGCAGGTTTTGTCAGATTGATTCCCCACTTGAGCCGATTAGGAGAAGATATCCCCAAATCAACTATATTCCAGGGAAAAGCTGAATGGTTGGGACGGAAAACTTCGGGTTTGTATTTGCCGTCTCGAAACACAACGGCGTAGGATTCTAAAGATACAAAATTATCGGTAATTTCTAGTTCTTCAACAACACTTTTGAGGTTGTAGTATTGCGGAAAAAAACCGTGGAAACCGTGTTCCATCATAAAAGTTTCGTTCCCGACTTGTATCGGCCAACTCGCAATTTTGCCGCCGAGTTGGGGCGATTTGTCGAGCAATGTTACGGCGAAACCCCGCTGGGAGAGTTCGTAAGCACAGGCGAGCCCGGCCAAGCCTGCGCCTACAACTGCAACGGTTTTGCGGTTATTCAGCATTCGCGGCAAGTCAAGAGAATCTTGCACAAAAACGGCGGGCTCTGGCTTGGAAAACCGAGAGTAGCCCAGCAGCCCGCCTGCGGCACCGACTCCGAGGAATTTGAGGGCGGTTCTTCGAGAAACTGGTTGGGATAGCGGTGAATTGGTTGATTGACTCATCAGCGGTACGCGGTAACGGGCTTTAAACACAAATACGCCATAAGGCATATATCATAGACCGAAATCAGGATATGTGAAGAAATACTAAGACACATCCCCCAATCGGATCGCGATCCTCTTCGAGGGCTTCGCTAACGCACCGTGCCAAGTTCGATCGCACACAATGTATAGTGGAAAAAATAAGGCTTTAGTTATCTAGCAGAGAAGCAAGAATCAACAAGGAAAAAGCGATCGACCGCATCGCGTAAAATCCTCTAAATAATTAAGTGTTTTTATTTATGTTGATCAACTCTTGGCAACCGCCGCCAATGATGCTAAAAAACTAGGAGATTGTCAGGTCAAATCTTAGGCCAAAGGCAGTCTCGGCGAATTGTACGAAATAACCGAGCAGATATCCAAGGCAAAACAATTAATCAGTCGAGCTTTAAGTAAGTTGGCGCGAAAAAACTTAACTATTTTAAAATAAGTAAATACAGAGAATATATCTACTGAGCTAACTCAATATATCGGCGATCGATGCAGGGTATTCCTCACTTAATACCAAGACAAAACTCGATGCAACCTGAGAAGTGCGGATGTGCCACAAAAATTCAAAGACGCCCGTATAGCTAATGCCGCTTAAACTCACATCTTGCACCATTCTTAAGAACGGGCTCTCCGGCCCGTTCCACAAAAGATTATTTTTTTGTGGAACAGGCCGAAAAGCCTGTTCATAAAAGGATTATTGAGAATGGTGCAACATCTCAGTTAAATTTACCTGGCTGCTATGTAAAAAATAGGACTGACTTGAAGAAACCGGGTTTTTGCGTAAGTCCTGTTTATGCAAAACCCCTGCATAATTTACAAACTTTTACATAAATCGTGCATTTCTTGGTGCGGGGAGTCGGTTGGTGCTGGTATCCACACCCTACGGTAGATATTTGGGGTTGGTCTTGAATGCTAGAGTTGTGCCGCGATCGCCAGCACAGTCAAAATTCACCCACATCCAAACTTTTGCCAACTGCTGCCGCCAACGGCGCTATTAACCGCCCCAAAATCATGCACTACCAATCCCAGCAGCAACGCCAAAAACACACGACTCAGAAAAAAATTAAAAAAGCTATTTTTTACTGTTTGACAGCAATATTTTTCTGCTGGAGTACCGCGAACCTCGCTACAATTGCTCAAAACACAGGCCAGGGCGGGCTTAACGGGCAAGAAATGAGAAATTTGCTCGATCGGGGAAACCTCACCGAAGCAGTAACCAGAATCGAAGAAAACTGGGAAGAAGACTATCAAAAATACTTTGAACAAGACTTTTCAGCTCGTGCGAAAACCGCCCAAGCAATATCAAAAACTCTCTCCCGCCTAGCAGTTCAAACAAAGAAAAAACCTGCTTTAATTTACGCTATCCCGCGTACCGACCAACTAGAATTAATCTTAATATTGCCCGATCGCCCGCCCATTCACCGCAGCGTCCCGGAAGCCAAACAAGAGAAACTGCTCTCAGTAGTCCAAGAATTAGGTAGCGAAATCACCAACCCCGTAAAACTCAACACCACCACCTATCTAGAACCAGCCCAACAACTCTACAAATGGATAGTTGCACCCCTAGAAACAGATTTGCAAACAGCAAAAATTGAAACCTTGCTGTTCTGCGTCGGCGCAGGTTTGCGAACCGTACCCCTAGCTGCAATGCACGACGGAAAGCAATTTCTGATCCAAAAATACAGCCTTGCCCGCATCCCCGCATTCAAACTCACAGACAGCAATTACACCGACCTCAGAAACGCGCAAGTTCTAGCAATGGGAGCATCAGATTTCGCAGAAACGGCGAACAAAGAACCGCTGCCAGCAGTTCCATTAGAACTAGGTGCGATCGCCCGACAGTGGCCCGGTCAATCCTTTCTCAACCAAGACTTCACCATAGTAAATTTGCAATCCCAGCGACTGCAACAAAAATACGGAATCATCCACCTTGCCACCCACGCCGAATTCCGCCCTGGAACCCCAAATAACTCCTACATTCAATTTTGGGACACCCAACTGGGTCTCGATCAAATGAGAGATTTAAAATGGAACAATCCGCCCCTCGAACTATTAGTATTAAGCGCCTGTAGAACCGCCTTGGGAGACAAAGAAGCAGAACTCGGATTTGCCGGTTTAGCGCTGCAATCGGGAGCAAAATCAGCCCTCGCCAGCCTGTGGTACGTCAGCGATGCGGGGACTCTCGCCCTGATGACAGAGTTTTACCAGCAGTTAAGAATCCGCAGGCCAAACGACCCTCCAATCATTAAAGCTGAAGCAATGCGGCAAGCACAAATTGCCGCGATCGAAGGCAAAGTGACGATCGAAGGCGGTCAACTGCGAAGTGCGCGAGGCGACATTCCCTTGCCCCCGTCCATCCCCAAACTCGACAGCAAAGATTTATCCCATCCGTATTATTGGGCAGCTTTCAGCATTATCGGCAGTCCTTGGTAAGTGGGCCTCTTGACCGAAACTGGTGATAGGCTATAAAACATAAGTAATTTAATATCTGTAGCTGTCGCTCAACCAACCACCACCAACCTGTGACGAATCAAGCGGGAGCCTTCAAGGGGAAAGAAAGATGAAAAAATTAGAATTTTTGCTACAGAAAGAAGGCGATCGCGCCTGGTTGCCCCTAGAAACCTCCGACGTGGAAATTCTAGAAGGTAAATACCGCGTGGTTGCTCGCATTCAGCACCCCAACACCGACATCGAAATTCGCGTTACCCATACTTCCTTCGACCAAGGGGCGCAGCGGAAAGTCCAAAGCCGATCGGCCCGCACCAACCCCGAAGGATTAGTCGTGATCATTCCCTACACCAGGCTCAAACCCGGACTGTGGGAACTCTCCTGCTTGCCAGATCCCAAAGCAACACCACTAAAACCTTGGCAGTACGGCGTTCAGTTGGAAGTATTGCCCGCAGAATCGGAAACCTCCGAACCCCTACCGCCGATCGACCAAATCGAACCTGCTGCTTCCACCGCAGCCCCACAAATCGCAGTACCGGTCGATCGCCCCGCACCACAAATTGCAGCACAGGTTGATCGTCCCGCACCCACCGAAATCCCAGCAGCCGATTCAGCACCGCAGCAGACCAAAATCTACCAATTCCCAATTCCCCAAACCGCCCAACCTAAACCGCACGTCAAACTCGAACTCGTCCTCGATCAAGAAACCTTCGTCACCCAACTCGGTCGCCCCTTAATCATTTCCGGCAAAATCGACATTCCCCAACACCCGCAACCAAGCAGAAAAACAGCAACTCTCATCCCCGAATCCGAAGCGCTAGAACTCAAACAACTCATCGGTTCAGCACAACTGCAAATTTACCTGCGCGACCCCCAAACCTCAAAAATTCTCGCAGAAATCCAGCAGCCGATGCCAGAACAAGTTCCCCCCTGCATCTTTGCCTGCGTCACCTACATCCCAACCGAGTGCAAAAGCCGCCTAATTTTAGGAGAAGCAATTCTCAGCAGCGGCGGCGTCACCCTAGCCACCAAACTATTCACAATTACAGCTCGTTTAGAGCACCTTCTACAGGAAATTAAAGACAATTTCATCGAAGAAAAGCATCAAGCTGAACCCTCCCCAACAGCCTCAAAACCGTCTGGAAGCGCCAAAAATATATCCTTCCTCAAGCTAGTAGAAAAATCCTTAGACCCTCCCTCCCCCGCCGAAGTCCCAACCACTGAAGCCCTACCCCCTCTACTGGCTTCGCGTCACACCCCAAGTGCAGGCGGTTTAGAATTGCCCGCCTTCGGTAACAAACTGCCCGACAGCAGCCGATCGCAATTGCTCTCAGAAATCTCCAATTCGCCTCAAACTGCCCCAGAGTCGATCGACCCGCAAACCAAACCCTCAGACATCCCAAATCCCACTCAAACAGCCGAAATCGGAGCGATCGACCAAAAACCCGAAAACATCCCCCAACCAGAAACAACAGCCCCAGAAACCCCGCCAGCACCCACAAAACAGGCATTTCAAACCTTAAATGTCGAAAGTCGATTTTGGTCGCGACTGAGTTCCCTAGCCAGCAACGGCGAATCGTCCGACTGGCTGAAAGCAACCACCCTGTCACCAACTCCAGCAGCCGCCGCAAATAGCAGCGACGAAATTGCCGTTGTGGAAGAAAGTAGCCCAACCCAGCAGCAACCCGAAACCAGCGAAACAATTTCCGATCCCCAATCCACTAGCCCGGAAGCCAGAGAATTTGTGGTTTTTGACGAGCCCCCGCAACCAAAACAAGTTGCTCAAAAAACCGCAACTGTCGTAGCAGAAGTAAATCCCCCAACTCCCTACGTTTTGCCAGAAGACGAGTTAGTACCGATGCCGGTTTTGGAATTGCCGCGCGCCGAAATCATCGCGGGCCAGGCTGTAAAAGTGCAAGTGCAACTGCCGGAATTAATGCCCCGGATTTATGTAAAAGTTTGGGTGTACGATCGACAAACCTACCTGATTCTCGACGGGCCCCGCTGGATTACCGAATTTAAATCTAACGGGTTGGGAAATGTGCGAGCAAGTGTCGAGTTAGAGATTCCCTACGGCTGCATGGAAGTCGAATTTGAGGCGATCGCCGTCGAAATGCAAACTCAGCGGGAAAGCCACAAAATAAGCGTTCACCGCCAAGTTTTACCCCCAGCCGGGCCAAGTTTGCCCCTCGAAGGGTAAGCTCAAATCCCCGTGCATCCCCGTTCATCCGCTAACATCTGCGGTTAAAAAATCTTACTTAGTTCCCGCCAACTGCCGAAACTTCTTCTTAAACTTATTCTTATACACGTAGATCAATCGCTGTAAATCCTCAACTTGCAGCGACATCTCGGCAGCCAAACCCGTGCGGTTCCAAACATCTTCCTGGCACTTGCGGCGACAAAAATTCATCGGTTCCGAGTAAACTTTCCGACTAGATAAAGTAGGCTTCGGGCCGCACCAGTGAATCACCGTCCCCTGAGTACGATCGCCCGCAGGCCCGCTTTCTTCCACCGGAAACTGCTTTCTTAGCAAATCCTGGTCAAAATCCGGCACCAACAACTGCATATCCACATTCTGCACCCGCAGTTTGCCTTCTTGAGCGGCGCGGAAGACCATCAGGTTAAAAAAGCCCATGTCTCCATACTTAAATATGTCTGGATGTTCATCATTAAAATCCAGAATCTTTCTATACTCCTCTAAGCTGAAAACACCTCGTTTCCCAAAGAATGTGCCTGGACAGACATAGCGAGAGCGATAGTCTTGCCAACGAAAATCTGGAAAATACTTTTCGACTCCTGGAATGTCAAAGAAAAATTCCGTGATATCCGCATCCGAGTAATCGTAACAAGGCTGGTCAATAATAAAGTCGAAGTCTTCAAAATTAGCCAATTTGAGGACATCTCCCCAAACAATTGTATCTGCATCCATCAGGAGAAAATTTTGCCAAGGACTTTCCCAAAAGGGAATCATATGACTTTTTCCCCAACCAAAGCTTCTTTTTCTCAGAAGTGGCTCAGAGACGGTATCGTGATTAATGACGCGCACTCCGTAAACTTTTTCTAGGGGACTCACGGAAAACGTACCGTCAATCAACAGGCAGATGGGAACATCTCCCAGGAAATATCGGATGCTAGCACAGCAACCCTTTGCCAACAAATAATCTTGGTCGCAGCAAGCAATAATAACACCAAAATCTTCCATAAACCCTCACTATTTTACTAACTTGCCTAGCCACAGCGTTTCGGTTTTTTGTTCTGAAAGCAGCTCGATTTTCAAGTTTTGCATTTTAGCCAGCTTAGCACTAAACTTCTGCGATCGCCCGTAGACAAAAACATCACTAAAACCGCTAGGAATATTGGGTATAGTTGGTCTGTCAAACAACTGAGCTCGACGGCGCGCTTTCGGGTCAAGCAACACCAATTGCAGCCGCACTTTCGGTTGTAACATATGACTCATTGACAGTATATTTCCCAGACTGACTTCCGAGATATCACTGACAAGCAGCGGCTTTGGGGCACGATCGATCCTGCGAGCAATTTCGGGATTTTCCCGGCCCCATTCCTTAGTCCACCAAGTCTCGGCTTGAGAACTAACGGCATTCGACAGCACCCCGCCCGTTAACAGTACAACTGTCAAAACTTTCCACATTTGCCGTTTCCAGCTTGGCACGCCCAGCGCGGTAATTTTAGTCGCTAACAGGTAAGCCACAGCGATTTGCATCCCCAAATAAGTCGGAAATAGGTAGCGAGCTTTAGTCGATCGGATTCCTCCCAATATAACATCCGGCAGCACGAGTGCCAGTGCTGTCACCGCCATCACCGTCACCACAAACAGCCAAACCTGTTTCTTCGTCTCCGAACACAGAAAATAAACTGCATACCCTACGATTGTCAATAAAATTAAAGTCGCTGCCACTAAACCAATAATATCTACGGATATCGCATTAGAAGTTAGTCCGAAATCCCAAAAAACGCGACCGATATTTCCGGCCCAATTCTTAACTAAAGATAGCCTCTGAATTTCTAGATTGGCCCAACTTGTTGCCCCGGAAGCTGCACTTTTATTTACCATTAAAATTACCATCCAAGGCAGAAATGCTAGCAAGGACACGGCAATTGCGATCAAGTAACTCAGTAGTTTTTTATTCGACGTAAAACCTTGAGTTCCTAAGATATAAAATCCATGTCCTAACCCCACTAACAGACTAAATAAATGAGTGTAAAATCCCATAATATTTGCTACTGAGTAAATGCTCCAACTCAGCTTATTTTGCAGCCGCAGTGCTCGCAGCAGAGACGCACAAGAAAGCAAAATCAGCGCCGACCACAAACTGTAGGGACGTGATTCTTGAGCGTAAAGCACGTGCAAGGGAGAAACTGCTAGCAATCCCACGGCTATCCACGCCACTTCCGGCGATGCAAACAATTCCCGGCACAGCCAGTACAGGCAAGGAAACGTTAACAAACTCATCCAAACTGAGAAACTTCTTGTCGCTGCAGGAGAATCACCGAATAGTTTTGCCCAACACTTGACTGCCAGAAAATACAGTGGTGGCAGTTGAGGTTCTTCTATTGCCAAACTTTTAACAGTATCGCCAAAATTTTTGATCGCATTGAGGCGCTGATATTTCATTAAATCTTTTGGTGCTACTAACTGACCGCTGCTTATTTCACGAAGGACTTCTGTTTGCGTGTATCCAGAAATCCGCAGGGAAGTAAATACTTCATCGTACCAATAAAACTTTTTGTCGATGTTGACGAAGCGAAAGAAAAATCCTAATAGCAATAATACCACTACTAACAGCCGCAGTTCTCTTTTCATCCCAGTCAGAGATGGTGTAAAAAATATAGATTGTACGCGTCAATTTAACATACCATAGAAAGAGCGAGTGCATTGCCCAATCTACAGGTTGTTCGATCGCCCTCCCATAACTTACGGCATTTACTTGTGTTCTTAGCAAATTAAAACCGTCTTGGATGCACTCCTTACTCTCATAAACCCGGTTTTTTAACTTCGATCGCCTAAAAGGAAGTATTTGCATTCCTCAAACTCGGTTGATGCGTCCTGGACGCCCGGAGAATCAATGGATACTTTGCCAGTATCCGCTCCATAATTCGGGGCGGACTACCCACTCAGGAAGGATTTTGCGTCATTTGAGGTGCATCGTTGAGCGATTTATCCCGGATTATTGAGGGGATATCTTTGGCAGTGGCATAAATCACAGAGAAAATGTGCTTTGAGATCCCGAGGCTGTACCAAAAAAATAACTGGTTGTCAAACCCAAGACAGCGAGGCCACAAAACTATAATTTCAGCTAACAGGGATTCAGTCGGCTGCTGCTGCCAGACCGCAAAAAAATTGTGTTAAAGTAGCGGGAAATTAAACCCGCCGACGGTTAGTCTCAAAAATGGCGATCGTCCTGGCAAGTCCCGACGGCAGCGGGCATCAAAAAACCCAAATTGGTCAAGCCTGAACTTTGGTTTGGATCGGGTCAATCTACCAGCCTTTAGGTCTCAGTTCCCCACTCATGGCGGGAAAATAGCCCCTGCCGGGTCGCGAGGTTTAAAGTTAGGTTAAAAAGCTTGACATTATAGGATATAAAGCTGTATAAGGGATGCGACAAGCAGCCACAATCCTACCTATAACTGTCTGTTAAGTCTGGCGTAACCGAGGACTCTGGGCAGTTGTCAGTTAGAGGGAGATTGTGGTCGAACCCGTAGAACCAGTTGTCGATCGCCCGTAGAGCAACTCAAGCAAGTCGGGCGATCGAGAGATGAAATTAGCAGGTGATGGTATAATCAGCCGTAAGGTAATGTGGGCTTGACCTGAATTGATGCCGGGGCGGTATAAGGGGTGGGCCCCCTACGTTCAAGCAGAAGTAGACACGCCTACTGTGAATCAACAGTGAATCAACAGTTATGGATAGGTTCTATTTTGGCAGTTATTGTCAACAGGCAAGCAACCACAAAAATCAGCAGTTGGGAATTGCTGCTCGTCGAGTTGAATAGAGTGTGAAGGTGTGAGGAAAATGAACAGAACTTTTTGGAATTTACTGCTAGTATCCCCGGCAATTCTGGGGCTATCATCAGTCATGAGTGCCACTGCGATCGCCGCAGAAGCGACCGCAACCCCTGAAGCCAACCAACTAGCTAAAGCTCAGTCATCTGAGTCAAAAATTGCAGAAATAGTTGGAGAAATAGTTGCAGAACCAGTTGCAGCAGCCCCTGCTGCCCCAGAAAACCTGGCTTTAAACAGCAGCGTCGAAGCGGCCCAAACCCCGGTCGTTAACGAAGCAGACGCTGAAAAAATCGCCTCAATCGAACCAGAAACCAGCGCAGCAGCACTGCAAACAACACTGCAAACAACAGGGAGCGACATCGGGTTAGCAGCCCCAATCGCTCCGGCCAGCGCAGCAGCGACTGAACCCCTAGCAGCAGCAGGCACAGCCGAACCCTCGCCCCAAGCATCAGACTTGGCAGTGCAAAGCAGCCAGACAGAAGTAGCTGGGAAAATTGAAGTGCCAGCAGTCGCCAGCACCCCAGCTACTAAGGTAGAAATTGCTCAGACACCAGCCGCCGGAATGGGCGGCCCCATCGTCCCTGTCGCTCCCCAAGCGCTGCCGGCTCAACCGTCGGGAACCATGTCCCAGGTGACATCAGTCACTCAGCTCTCCGACGTGCGCCCGACAGATTGGGCATTCCAAGCCCTGCAATCCCTAGTCGAACGCTACAGTTGTATCGTAGGTTATCCCGACGGCACCTACCGCGGCAACCGCGCCCTGACTCGCTACGAATTTGCAGCAGGCGTCAACGCTTGCTTAGACAGCATAACCAAACTAATTGGGTCAACAGGTAACTTGGTTACCCGAGACGACTTAGCCATCCTGCAACGCCTGCAAGAAGAATTTGCAGCCGAACTAGCTACCCTCCGCGCACGAGTAGACGGCCTAGAAGCCCGCACCGCAGAACTCGAAGCCAACCAGTTCTCGACCACCACCAAATTGGCTGGAGAAGCCGTTTTTGCCGTCACCGACACCTTCGGAGATGGTGTCGGCCTTCACGACGACAAAACAGTCACCGACTTCAGCTACCGGGTGCGCTTGAACTTATTGACAAGCTTCACCGGTCGAGACTTGCTCAGAACCCGCTTGCAAGCGGGTAACGTCCCTAACTATTCAACATTTACGGGTACTAACATGACTCGCGTAGCCCAGGATGGGGCTGAGAACAACAATTTCACATTAGATGAAGTGTGGTATCAGTTCCCGCTAGGTAACGCTACATTCTTGGTCGGTCCTAAAGGACTTGACCTAAATGAAATTGGAGACGTGGCTGCTACTAGTACCTTTAGGGACTCTACGGGTAATGGCACTCTATCCAGATTTGGAGTTCGCAACCCGGCCGTACACCGCGGTCCGCAGGGAGCAGGCGCAAGTATGAGTTACAACTTCGGCAACTTCCGAGCTACTGCGGGCTATCTCGCCTCCGACGGCGATGCTCCCGACCCCGCAAACGGCAGGGGCGTTTTCGACGGTTCTTTCAGCGCTTTGGGTCAGATCGGCTTTTTTAGCAGACCGTTTGATTTGAGCCTGACTTACACCCACAAATACAATCGCGCAGGCGATGTTGGCATCATGGGTGGCACCGGCAGTTCTTTGGCTAACCGGCCCTTCGGTCAAGCACCCACTCAAGCAGATAACTATGGCGTGCAAGTTAACTTCAAACCCAGCAGTCGCTTTCAGATTGGCGGCTGGTACGGTTATACGAAGGCTGAGCAACTGCGGGGCGGCAACAATGACGCGACGATCCAGAATGGTGCTATCACTTTGGCCCTGGCAGATTTTGGCCGGCAAGGCAACCTCCTCGGCTTCGTCTTCGGTGTACCGCCAAAAGTTACCGAGAGCGATGTCGCCAGAAACCGCGACACCTCTTATCACTTAGAAGGTTTCTATCGCTTCCAAGTCAATGACTTTATTTCGGTGACACCGGGCGTGTACGTGATTCTGAATCCCGAACACAACAACAACAACGAGGATATCTGGGTCGGACTCCTCCGTACTACCTTTAGTTTCTAAGGTTTCCAGACATCTAGTTACAGCTAAAAGCGGCAGGCGACTGCCGCTTTTATTTATTGGTCATCAGTCGATCGATTTTAGATTTTAGATTTTAGATTTTAGATTTTCAACAGTCATCAGTCAACAGTCAACAGTCATCAGTCATCAGTCAACAGTTCACAAATTATGAATTTTGGCGGCAAATCCCGAATACGGAGGTGTAGCCGTGCAGAAATGTGCTACCGCCGACGGGGCCGATTTCGCCGTTGCAGAAAAAGCCGCTCAGGGGGATGTTTTTGAGGTATCGGCCGAACAGTCGGGAGTCAAAGTTTGATTCGCCGTAAAGCCCTTCACCGCGCCCCAGACAAGAGAACATCAAGGCGCCGGCGCTGGATGTACCACTGTACTCGGCGGCCCGCTGATAGCGATCGAGCAGCATTTCTAGGTCTTCTGCGGAGGTGCGCGCGTCCCGCAGGTGAAATTGGATGCGCTGTCCGGGACGGACTCGATCGCCGATCGCAATTGCTCCCACTTTCGGATCGACTCCCAACAGATTGCGGATTAAAAAATCTCCTGGCTCTAATTTCAGCTTGAATTCATCGCTAACTAAGCCTACAAATAACGAGTGCTGAGCTAATTCTCGGTCTTCTTCGCTCAAAGTTTGAACTAACTCTCGCAAGGCCTCTAAGGGCGATCGCTCGATGCCCCCGCTGCCGGTATCGTCGGTTTGTTCTTCGAGTTTCAGCAAAATATTGCGATCTCCTTCCGTCACCCGATAAGGATGCCCGATCGGCCTGCAGCCTTGAGCGACGATCGTTTCCAAAACTATATTGCCGCTCAAAGCTACCCCAACCGTCCCTTCTCGGTGAAGCTGATAGTCGCAAAACAGCGCCGCGCCCCTGCCCGCACCGTCCCCCCCGGCTAGTCCCCCTACCTTCGCCGCGCCCGGATAGGCATAATCTAGCCCTTGGAGCAAATCGTTAATTTTTGCGGAAAAGGGGTCAGCCAAGATGATGAACTGCGGTTCTTCCTGGGCCGGCACGCCCAAGAGATCCACCCAAGTATCCGGGGGACTATCTAAGTCCGGCAGTTCTTCTGCACCGACGTGAAAAGTTCTGACATTCACTCCCGGCAAGCGCGCTAGACTCAGGCTGACTGCGGGAGCTCCCTCGACTTCTTCGGTGAGGCCGCCCCGGTTCGTGCCGATGACTCCTCCCCCGCCACATCCCAGGATCGCGGGCACTGGCAGCATTTCTCGGAGTAAAGGCATCAACCGAGAATACTCGCTGGCAAAGGCAGACGAAATAAATATCAGCGCTAAATCAGCCGGGCCTTCTAGGTCGCGATCGGCTTGTTCTATAACTTCTTTGAGGGCGGATTCCAAAGAGGGACGGGTTGATAAAGCGCTGACCCATTGCATTTGGTTTTGAGTGTACATAAGACAAACTTCTCTATAAAACTATCTCTATACATTAGGCTAACTGGAACTGGCCACTGGGGGGACGCTATTCTTGGGCGATCGATTCCCCATCGATTGCCGTTCTTGTGTTAACATAAGTTAACATGAGTGTCCCATTAATCTGTTTAGTGTAAAATGCCGTATTCAGCTAAATCTTAAAAGATAAAGCTCAATACAGTTTGACACACCAACCTCGTGTAATGTTTTCATCAAAAGTAAGGTCAGCTCGACCTACATTGATGCCTGGGGACTCTTCCCCCGCCCACGGGGTAGAGAAAAGCAGGAAGTAGAGACGGCTGCTGCGATCGCAGTTATGGATGGTTTGTCTCTGGGCTGCTGCAACCGCAGCGCATCTCAAGCTATTATTAGCTGGGGTCGCCAGACCGAAACAGCAAATCCCACCCAAACTAACATCCAAAAAGAAAACCTTTCTTACTTAATAAGGTCAACTACCCAGGTCTAAAGACACGCTCGCTTCGAGCCTAAGACTTAAACCACTGTTGACCCGCCGTATACTTTAGAAGTCTAGGTTTTTTGAGTTATGACACCAAGTGGCTGCTTAGCTAGTCCCTTGCTCAGTCGTTAACGGTTAAACATCTTTATTTGGGTTAAGGACGTGCCGTTAGCCGAACAAGCTCACTAAACAAAGGCGCGTGCTAACATTACCTAGAAATAGGTCGGGGACAACCATATTCTCCTACACTTTCCTACCAACAATTTTTATGACAACAACACCCGCAGGCAACATCCAAGAGAAAATTGAAGAAGAACTAGAAAGCGCTCGTACCGTCTGTGACCTCAAGGGCGCAACTTCCGGGGAATGCGCGGCGGCGTGGGACGCAGTTGAAGAACTGCAAGCAGAAGCTTCCCACCAAAAGCAAGTCAAACCTAAGAATTCCTTTGAAAAATTTTGCGACGACAATCCTGACGCTGCTGAGTGCCGCATCTACGAGGAATAAACGAGCCATTTAGCTCTATGCCTTCCCTCCCGCGCCGAAATCTAACTTTTGGCGCGGGAGAATTTTATTTTAGGGGTTGAGCCTTGAAATAATGGCGAGATTTGCTCTCTATCCCAATACGGTTCAAATCCGCCAGCTTCCCCCTCGCCCCCCAAGGGTGACAAGCATTTACTCTTGCGTCCCCCAAAGGGGCGAGGATGGGAAGGAGATATCTCAAGAATAAACAGTTTTAACTCAAGCGTATTGCCGTCTATCGTGTCTCAAGTAGCCTTCAAAGCGCGCCAAGTACCTTAGAAAAGGTAGCAGTAACTAAAACATTAAGACCGTGTTCGGGTTGCTGATTTTTTAGCATTTTTGTAGTAAAATTTGTGACAAATAAGTGAGTATATTTTCCCAAAGATGTTGAGTCTTTTATTGGCAGCCACCGGGCCTTGGTTTCAACCGCTAGTCTGGATGGATTACCGGTTGTCTGTGTTATTAACAATTTCGATCCCGCTGGTAGTGCTGATTTGGGCTGTTGTGGCAAAAGCTGATGCGATCGTCCGTTTGTCGATTATTTATTGGCGGGTGGCGAGTTTGCTGGCAATTACACTTTACCTGATGATGGCTGCGCTGCCTGTGAGCTTTGTATCGTCGGTGATTGGGAGGGCCTTAATTCCTGCTAGTCTGTGGTTTTGGGAGGATTTAAACGAAGAAATTGCCGATCGACCGCAGTCGCCCCTGAAATTAGCTTTTACAGCTTGGCGGTGGGCGATTACTGTTTACAGCGGTTTGGGCGCTCTTGCTCAACTTCCCTTCTTAAGCTGTGCTTTTAAATCGCAAATTGAGGTAATTGATGAACCTTTTTGCCGCATTTGGTTAGACCCACCTTGGCTCTATAAACAAATGTTTCACCCTACGGCAAGCCCTCAATTTTTTGGATTGTTGGGTCTGATAGGTTTAGGAATCTATGTAATTTACTTGTCATACTTTGTGCTTATTAGACTAGGAAAACAGGGGAGGTCAGCTACCGGAAATTAAGTTAATTTTAAGTACGTATTTGCCTCCTAAATAGCAGCTAAAGTCTTCAAAAAAACACTCAAAAATCAAAAAAAAAACCGGGCGCATATACGAAAGAATCGAACTAACAGCAGAGTAGCTGACGTGACGCCGCCCAAAAACGGATACAAGCCGCCGACTCATGTCGTGGAGATATAAAAATTTTAGACTAAGGTTCAAGCTTCCAGATTCATCTGTGGAAGAAATCTAAAATCTAAAATCTAAAATCTAAAATCGACTGACAGCAATGTTATTGGGAAAGACTGTGATGGATAGCAAACAAGCATACTTACAGTGCTTAGAAAGGCTGATTTGGGCGATCGATCGCCTCGAAGCAAAAGTCGAACCAAGTGAACTCGCTCGGATTGCCGAACTGATTGTTCAGCCGATGATGGGCCCCTGGCGGTTTTTTCACACTCCCGAACATATTTTTGATGTGGGGGGAAAGGAAGACGCGATCGAGGTTTTGGCAGCTTTATTTCACGATACCGTCTACGTGCAAGTTGATCGCAGCATTAACTTTAACGTCAGCTACTACATCACTCCTGTTGCAAAAGAGGTTAACAAACAACTACAAATTCGGGATCAATCTGAACTGCCTGCGGATGCTATCTTCGAGATGGTAATGCTGGTATTCAATTTTGTACCGGGCGAAATCCTCAATCCTTTCGCCGGACAAAACGAATTTCTCAGCGCTGTCGTAGCAGCAAAAGCTCTAGAACCATTTCTAAAACGCGAGCAATTGCTTCAAATTGCAGGCTGCATTGAAGCAACAATTCCGTTTCGCACCGCCGATTCTGGAGTAACGGTAAGCCAGCGCCTCTATAACCGCTTACAAGCAATTAATGGCTTATTTAACCTCAGTTTGACTGACGAGGAAATGCGGGAAACGGTCAAAAAATCTGTGCGAATCTCTAACCGGGATGTTATGAGTTTTGCTCACCATAGTTCAGCCCATTTTTTGGCAAATACCTGGAATTTACTGCCGGAAACCAATCACAATCTCATCTGCTGTGGTTTTTACACGATTCGCGACTACCGAGTTGCTTTGCTCAAGATGGAAGGTTTTCTGAATTATCTCAAGCCAGAAATAATTTTCCGACAGTTTGAGGGATATCCAGACGAGCGCACATATCAACGCTGGGAAACTACTGCTAAGTACAATCTCGAAATTGCGAAGCTTTATTTGGGGTGCAAACTGTCTGCCCTAGCCCTGCTAGAAGCTCTTTCTTCGGATTTGGGGATTGAGGTTTCTCTGGCGATGATGATGGGAGGAATTCCGGCTCAAGCTCCTAACTGCGTGCGGCTGGAAAGCTTTTTTCCCGAAATAGAGAAACCTTATAAACCTAAAATTAGTTTAGAAGCGGAAGTATTGAATTTATTAGAAAATGGGCGGGCTAAAAGCACTTCTAATACCGATTTGGAGAGTTCGCCCCTGACAACGTTTGTGGTAAAAATTGTTGGCTTTGACGAAATGCGCTATCAGTGCGATCGAGCTAAGGACTTTTTTCGAGAAAATCTAAACGCCGACGACTTTATTTCCGGCTTTAACCCGATAGTTACAGAAATTGTTATTGATTCAATTCTCAAGTTGTTTGACAGCCGGAAGTCTACTATCTACCGATTCTACGATATCACTTCTAAGTTAAAGTCCCAACCCCAGAGCTATTTTCCCGATCGCCCTTTTCGCTCCAATGGTTAACTAGCTTTAAATACAGTATTTTTGCCTTCTCTATAGAAAAGACCCTTACTCAGCTTATACAACAGTGGTGCGATTACACTGTGACAGGATTGATTGCCTCGCTTTCTCTACGTCAATCAGCCTATCCATCCCGGCACTAACAGCCGTACCGGTAAGTAGGTAGGCGGGATTAAACCGAATAATGTAACACTATGTAAACAGGTTTAAGTCAGCCAGTAGAGAGCCTTTGGAGACTTTGCCCTTGTTTCATAGGGGCGTTTTTTGGCGGCGACTTACTTATGGTGTGGGGCTGGTGGCAAAGATTTTACAAGTTGATAAACAATGGAAATTCGCTGCTGTTTGCCTTTGACAATTATTTTATACAAAACGGATTTGATAGCTGCCTGTCACTCATCTGAGCTACCCCAGATAAGCGTCACTATAAAAAGCGACTGTTAAAGCACTTCCCCCCACAGCTACAACTGGGGAATAGCAAGTTCAAACGACTTGCAAACCACTAATCCCCAATCAAACCATGCAAACCACAAATTCAATTTACGCTCAATTGCCTCTTTGCTCTTCACTGCCCACACTGCAACGAAATAATAGTACCACTGTCAATCAGAACGTGCGCTATCTCCAACAATCCTTAGTTAAAAAGGGATATCCCGTCGCAACTGATGGATTCTTCGGCCCAAAAACCGAACAAGCAGTCATCAAATTTCAAAAGGACAATAAGATTGCTGTTGATGGCATTGTCGGCCCTCAAACTTGGAGTCTCTTAGGCGCTTGTTATACAGGTGAACCCGGATGTTAAATCCAAGTTAACTAATCCTAGGCCCACGGGTAGCAAGAAACTGGGTTTTTTCACAGCAATACTTCTTTTACGCCCTCATAAACGCTAAAAAACCTGGTGGTTGAGCGAAGCCGAAACCTCGTTTATGCCCGTCAAAAGTGCATCCAGGACTATTAATTAACATCTTTTCTGCAATTCTCTGCTTTTAAACAACTTGCAAACAACCAATGGAGAATCAAACCATGCAAACCACAAACGCAATTCGCACTGAATTACCTTCCTGCCGTTATTTTCCCCTACTCAAACGCAACGATGGCGTCACCCAAAATGAGGACGTTCGCTACCTTCAGCGACTCTTGAACGCCAGCGGATTTTCTGTAAATACTGATGGAGGATTCGGCCCAAAAACCCAACAAGCCGTTATCAATTTTCAAAACAAACAACAAATCGTTGCTGATGGCATTGTCGGCCCTAAAACATGGAATAAGTTGGGTGTTTGTACAAATATATTTTAAAGTTTGTGCAACCATCTGTTAAAGAGAGTAGGGCGTGCAGTGTGCGCCCTATTTTTCCGTCGAAGTTTCCACCCCAGACCACCCCTCCGGCGCTCCGTACATTCGATACTTGCGAGAGCGTTTGAAATACAGCATTGCTACCCGATCGTCCGGATTGATTTGTAAAATATTCTGAAATACTTTTTGGGCGGCAACAAATTTTTGCTCGTAGTAAAAATTGAGGGCTTCTTGAAAAACCTCCGCCGTTTGCTGCTTGAGTACAATGCTTTCCTCTGTTTCTGTATCGTAAATTTCAAACACCGACACAGCATTTGTCTTTCCTTTCACCATTACTCGATCGACAAATCTGTACTTATATTTTTCTGGATCGTCGAGGCGATCGATAATTGCACCGCTAACTAGAATGCCGGATCCGTAAACCTTAGTCAATCCTTCCAAACGAGACGCGAGATTGACGGCATCAGCAATCACCGTACTTTCCATCCGTTCTCGCTCCCCAATTGTACCCAACATCAAGTTGCCCGCGTGTAAACCGACGCCGATCGCGATCGAAAACAAGCCATTTTTTTCTCGCTGCTGGTTGTAGATATTCACTTCTTTCTGCATATCAATTGCTGCTCGTACACCATCATCAGGAGATGTAGGAAACAGTGCCATGACTGCATCACCAATGTATTTATCAATAAACCCGTGGTTCTTCCTGATTGCAGGGCTAACCTTTCCCAAATAAGTATTAATAAATGCAAAATTTTCCGGTGGCGTCATCTGTTCTGAAAGCGCCGTAAACGAGCGAATATCAGCAAACAGCACTGTCATATCTCTTTCCTGATTTTCGCCTAGTTTTACTTCAATAATACTCGGCTTTTCCAGCAAGTTTAGAAAATCGTGTGGCACGAACCTGCCGTAGGCTGCATTCAGTTTTGCTAGGCGAATTTGCGTATTAATCCTTGCCAACAATTCCTTTTTGATAAAAGGTTTAGTTACATAATCATTTGCTTCTAAGTTAAAAGCTTCTACCAAGTCGGTAGTTAGATTTTTGGCCGTCAGCATCAGAATCGGCATTTCTAACGGCGAGTATTTTTTGCGGACTTCTCGACACACTTCATAACCAGTCATCTGCGGCATCATTACATCGAGTAAAATTAAGTCCGGCTTAAATCCTGATTCAATCAGATTTACAGCTTCTAAGCCGTTGCCCGCTTGAGTTATTTCGTAGTTTTCTATAGAAAGACTGTTGATGATAACCTGAATATTAATGGGTTCATCATCGACTACCAAAACTTTTATTTTTTCAGTTTCTAGCAAGTCGCTATTGTCTGAGATCGGAGAATTTATTAGAGATGATTTGCGGCCCAATTCAGGAGTGATAAAAATGGGAGAATTCTCGCTTAAAAGCGGCTGCCGGCTGCTAACATCCGGTTGACTCTCAGATACGGGCAAAGTAAATATGAATTGGGAACCGACGCCTACAGTTGAAGATACCCAAATTTTACCTCCGTGCAATTCCACTAATTGTTGGGCAACCGTTAACCCTAAACCAGTGCCGCCATATTCTCTAGCAGTGGAACCGTCAGCTTGTTCAAAGGATTCAAAAATTCGCTCTAATTTATCTTCGGGGATGCCAATACCGGTGTCGGATACAGTAATTGCTAATTGGGAATTAAGGGGTGATTGTGCCTTGCCAGTTACCAATTCTGCTGAAATTTCTACTCTGCCACTTTCGGTAAATTTAATCGCATTGCCGATTAAGTTGTAAAGTATTTGCTGCAACCGATTCTCGTCTGCTGCTATTGGCGGCAATTCAGGAGCGACTGAGTTAATCAACTGCAAGTTTTTTTTGCCTACTAATGGCTGAGACAAAGTGAGAATTACAGAGACGATTTCTCGAAGGCCTATGGACTTAATTTGCAGTTCGAGCTTTTTGTGTTTGAGCTGAGAAAAATCCAGAAGATCGTTAATTAAAGAAGACAATCTTTTCCCCGAGGATGTAATCAAAGCTAAGTTAAAATTTGTTGAGTCTGGCAGTTTTCCGGTAGCACCGTCTATTAAAGATTCTGCAATCCCAATAATGCCGTTGAGGGGAGTGCGAAGTTCGTGGGAAGTATTAGCTAAAAATTCGTCTTTCAGTTTGTCGAGTCGCTGCAATTCGATATTTTTAGTTTCTAAGGCAGTAAAAGATGCTTGCAGTTGTGCTGCCATGCTGTTAAAAGCAGCGGCAAGTACGCCCAACTCGTCGGAGCGATCAAGCTTTACAGTTTGGTCAAATTGTCCTTCAGATAAAGCTATTGCTGCATTTTTTAATTTTATAAGAGGTTTGATAATCCAGCGAGAAGTGAGAAGTCCTAACACAGTTGCCATGCCCAAAGCTGCCAAGCATAGCAAAACTGTAGTTCGGTTGCCGGCATGAATTTGTTCCATAAAGTCGGCTTCTGGAACGACGACTACAATCAGCAAATCTAAACCCTTGTCGTCTTGGAAGGGCAGGAGTTTTAAAAATTTCTTCTGGTCGTTTATCTCAACATTTATTTGCTGCGCTTTTGTAATTTGGTGGAAGTTTTGAAAGTGAGTTTCTAAATATTTAGCTGTAGTTTGCGTTACTGCATCGCTGCTTTCTGTAACTTTAAACAGTTCTTTTTGACCGTTTTGGCTGCGGAAAGGTTTTTCGTGTGTGGAAGTTGCCAGCAGCGTGCCGTTTCTTTCGATAATAAATGTTTGACCAGATTTACCTATTTTGAGGCTGTTTAAAAATTGACCAATACTGTCGAGACGTAACGCAGCAATTAATACTCCTTCTAGCTGTTTCTGGCTGTTGTAAACTGGTTGCAGGGCGCTGAGAATCAAGGTCGGTTCTAGGAAGGATATATAGACTGAACTCCAAGTTGGTTTGGCTTCTAGAGCCGCATAGGCGTAGGAAGGGTGCTGCCGGATGTCGAAGTTTTTAACGGAGGCGGCTACTGTAGTGCGATCGCCCGTATCATTAGTATTGTAAGAATAAAAATCAAAATTTGTAGACGGGCCCGATGCGTTAATCAATAAAGTGCCGTTAGACATCTTTTCGCCAGTGCGATATTCTCCATCTTGATTAGCGATCGACGTAAAATTGATATAAGGATATAATTGCACTTGTCGCCACAGATAATTTTCCCAAGCGGACAAGTCTTTCATGTTTACAAAACCCAGTTTTACCGCATCCAGCTTGCTTTGATTGATTTGGTGCGGGGTTTGCAGATAAGTTCTCAAATTTTGCTCAATGCGATTGCTCACCTCCCCCATCAATTGATCCGCCAGGTCATTCACTGCTCTTTGAGAGTTCCTAAATGATAAATATCCTACAATACCCACCGCTGCAAATACTTGCAAGACAAACGGAACTATGAGTACGGTTTGCAGCGTTGCTTTTCTTGAAAGTTTTGCCACTAAGTGCTTGAGAGAAGGAGTGGACATAACATTAGTTTAGGTTGAAAAACCCAGTTAATACTTGGAGCGAGTTCTTACCGCTGGTAAGTATTATAAACCATTTTGTACTTAAACACAACTTACACAAGGAAGAGCCGATCTCGTTTCTACAATCTTTCATCTTATAGCAAATTATTAACAGTCAAAGCGAACCGTAGAGACACGGGATTTCCGTGTGCTACTTTCCGCGCCAGACAAGGCATTTCCCTGTCCCAACCGATGTTCACATACAATATATCTGTATCACTACTTTTCATCCGAAGCTTCTATCCCCCACTATCCTTCAGGCACTCCAGACATTCCATTCTTTAGAGAGCGCTGAGAGTAAATTGCTGCTAACTTATCTTGAGGCTTTCTTTCGCAAATCTTATTGAATATTTTTTGCGTCTCAGTAAAATTTTTCTCGAAATAAAGCTCCAGACATTTTTGAAATTCAGCAGCATTTGCCTGTTTTAGTTGAATGCTTTGTTCTGTTCCTGCATCATACAGAATATTCCAGGTTGATGAATTATACCGCGCTCTCACGGGGTTTCTTTACAGTTCTCACATCTGGTACTGATTCTGTTGATCGAAACCCGGTTTCTCCGTACTAAATCTACATGGAACATGCTGTAAAATATTGAACAAGTAGGTTTTGCCGACGGGAAATATTGCAGATGTTTTTTACAAAATTTATATTATGTGTGCTTACTTCTTGCGGTTAAAAAAGGTCGAATTAAAAATAAAAATTTAGCGGGCTGTCCCTGAAATTAGCCACAAAATTAAGCTATATTATAGCAGATTTCAGGAAAGTGAGATTTGCTATGGCTGACTCTATTGCTCGTCGCTTGGAACAATACACGGTAAAACGATCGCACGAAGTTTTAATCGTTAAGGCCGAAATTAACGGCGAATTCGATGAAATTGCTATTTTTAAAGGCTTTTCTAGCTCCCTGACGCGATCGACCGCTTTCGATCCAGAGGTTCCTGTTTTGCCCGAGGAAGCAAAAATTGTCAGTGTCGCTCGCGTGGAGAGTCCCTACAATCCAAATAACCCCCGCTATCTTCAGCAGGGGTTATCTTGGGAAACAATGCAATCTCTATTGTCCGAGGCGGGAGTTTAGCGAAACATTAGGGACACAACGTGAGAAAAACAGTAGGGACACAACAATGTTGTGTCCCTACTACAAAAGCACTATGTCCTTAACCTTAGAGCTAGAGCGTGCCGCCGGCAGCTTGGAAACGAGCTCTCGCGCGTTTGATTGCTTGCTTAGCTTGAATTTGCTCTTGCAAAGTGCCGGTAGTAGCCTTTTGCAAACGAGCTTCTGCTTCGGTGTAAGCAGTACGAGCAGCTTCTTTATCAATGGTTTCGCCTTTTTCAGCGCCGTTGACAAGAATAGTAACTTTGTTTTCTTGGATTTCTGCAAAGCCACCCATCAGAGCAATAGACACCCATTCCTTGCCGGGACGGACGCGCATCACTCCGGTATCCAAAGCTGTCAACATTGGAGCGTGACCGCTTAAAATACCCAGTTGGCCTGTGGTGCTCGGCAGAATTACTTCTTCAGCATTAGAATCCCAAACAGTTTTGTCTGGGGCCACTACGCGCACAGTTAATGTCATAAATTGTCCTTAGTCATTAGTCATTAGTCATTAGTCAGCAGTCAGCAGTCATTAGTAATTAGTCAGTAGTCAGCCGTCGGCCATCATCAGTCACTTAGTTGTTAACTGTTAATAGTTAACAACTAATGACCAATGACTAATGACTGCTGACTACTGACTAATGACTAAAATTACTTGGCGTCAGCTTTCATTTTTTCAGCTTTGGCGATCGCTTCGTTGATATCGCCCACCAAATAGAAAGCTTGTTCAGGTAATTCATCAAGTTCGCCAGCCAAAATCATCTGGAAGCCCTTAATGGTGTCTGCCAGCTTGACGTACTTGCCGGGGGAACCTGTGAACACTTCAGCCACAAAGAACGGTTGAGACAAGAACCGTTCAATTTTGCGAGCGCGAGAAACTGTCAAGCGGTCATCTTCCGACAGCTCGTCCAAGCCCAAAATTGCAATAATGTCTTGCAATTCCTTATAGCGTTGCAGAGTAGACTGCACCTGACGAGCAACACCATAGTGTTCTTCGCCGACAACGCTAACTTGCAACATCGTAGACGTAGAATCCAACGGGTCAACCGCAGGATAAATCCCCTTCGCAGCCAAACCGCGAGACAACACAGTTGTAGCGTCCAAGTGAGCAAAAGTCGTAGCCGGTGCGGGGTCAGTCAAGTCATCCGCAGGTACGTACACAGCTTGAACCGAAGTAATAGAACCTTCGGTAGTCGAAGTAATCCGTTCTTGCAAGTCGCCCATGTCTGTACCGAGAGTCGGCTGATATCCCACAGCCGAAGGCATCCGACCCAACAGAGCCGATACCTCAGAGCCCGCTTGCACGAACCGGAAGATATTGTCAATGAACAGCAGCACGTCTTGCTTGCTGACATCACGGAAGTATTCGGCCATCGCCAGAGCCGACAGGCCCACGCGCATCCGAGCACCAGGCGGCTCGTTCATTTGACCGTAAACCAGAGCAATTTTTGATTTGCTGCGGTCTTCTTCGTTAATAACCCCCGACTCGATCATTTCTTTGTAGAGGTCATTACCTTCGCGGGTGCGCTCGCCTACACCACCGAACACGGACACGCCGCCGTGAGCCTTGGCGATGTTGTTCACGAGTTCCATCATAATCACCGTTTTGCCGACGCCTGCGCCGCCGAACAAACCGATTTTGCCGCCGCGACGGTAGGGGGCCAGCAGGTCAATCACCTTGATCCCAGTTTCAAACACCGAAGGCTTGGTTTCCAGTTCGGTGAAAGCCGGCGGGTTGCGGTGGATGGGCATACTTTCGGAAGTATTGACCGGGCCGAGGTTGTCTACGGGTTGGCCGATGACGTTAAAAATCCGGCCGAGAGTTGGGATTCCGACGGGAACTTGGATCGATGCCCCGGTATCTACTACTTCCATGCCACGCACCAAGCCGTCGGTGGTACTCATGGAAACTGCACGCACTTGGCTGTCTCCGAGCAGTTGCTGAACTTCGCAGGTAACGGCAATCTCTTGACCTGCTTCGTTTTTGCCGGAAATCGTGAGAGCGTTATAGATTTGGGGCAGTTTGCCGCCTGGGAATTTTACGTCTACAACCGGCCCAATGATTTGGGTGATGTAGCCTACGTTCGTTTTTGTTGCGGTGGATACCATGAATAGTGCCTTTGTTAGGATGCTATTTTTCCCGTTATGGAAAAAGTCTTAACATTTAGAAATGCTATTCCTCAGATTACCACTGAACAGACGCACTATTTAGATTTGTATGGAGCTCGTTAAGAGTCATTTTTATGGTTCCTACCCTCGCTTTTTTTTCCTGCGAGTCGCAGCCAAAGCCCCGATACCCAGCATAGTCCCGAACACTGTGACAGGTTCGGGGACAGGTTCGGGGACTAACTCAGCCGACACGGTGAAGTCTTTGAAGTCAAGCTCGGTTCCTTTTTTGGCATCGTCGAAGGAGATTCTTGTTGTGCCCTTAGCCAGTTGCTCCTTTGTGAGCGATGAAAATTGCTCTGGGCCTTTACCGCCGTTGATGTTTGCAAATGAGTCGCTGGAGTTGTAGTCGAGCATAAAGTCACCAAACACAGCAAGCTGACATCCCGCCACCAGACATTCATCTCTTCGGAACTGAGTGCCGGGGGCAAACCATTGGGGGCTGTTCATGAAGGTACTCGACGAGACGTATTGCTCGAAAGGCCTGCCGCTCCCCGTGTCACTCCACAGCAGCAGGGCATAAATTTGATCCTGCAAAAATGTGAAGGTTTGGGTGATGGAGCCGTTTTCGGAGGTGACTGCGTTGCCGAAGGTTCCTTCCCAGTTGTTGGCAGAGCCGTTATCTGAAGGTTTAGTCTCGTAAAACAGTCTGGCGATGTTGGTGTAGCCATTGTTTTCTGGCTCAGCTTGGGCAACCCACAAGCTTGACTGGTAAGGGCTGACAGACTTGTTGAATCTAAAGTTGATCTTTGTATCTTGCTCGAACTGGATGCCGCCAGTGCCAAACATGAAAGCTCGGACGGGCGAGCAGATGCCGAGCAACATTGTGGTTGCCAAGCTGGCGACTGTAAAAGATGTTTTTTTGACTAGCGTTAAGGTAGTCATAACCCTGATTCCTCCAGTATTGTTAGGTAGTAAGGCGGAAAATGCCCTAAATGCCATGTTGCCGTGACGCGAATAGACGATCGCGAGCCTGCTATATTGAGGGCGATCGTCAAACCTAAAGAAGAGGCTCCACACCAGTGAATCTACATACAGATATCACTTAAGGGTGTTTTAGAGTAAATGAGTGCTTCTTCTAAGAGTTTTCACTGACACCAGATTGCCACAGTTTAATCTGTCAGAGCAAGATTTTCATCCTGCCTAGACTTCCAAACTACTACATTTACTTCGTTTCGGTAACGGTCTAAAGTTGAGTGCAGGACTTGCAAATATTGGCTTTCATCAAAAATACATAAAAATTTTAATCGAGCTTTATGAAGTTTTGGTAAAGTTCATCTATAAAATATAAAGTTTTTGAGAGAAAGTCTGCTGTTCGGTTCGTTGCTCCTGAAAGCGCGCTGCAAGATGCTCGGCCGATGCAGAAAGAAGCGGGGGGAGACCGCGAGTAGGGATTTGAGCGAGTTTTTTGCCACTCTAAGCAAGCGGGAGAACAGACATCGATACTTACGTACTTTTGACTAATATGCCGAGCTTTTTAAACCCATAAACCTCGCGTTCGCTGCTATATTTTCACCCACAGTCCCGGACGCTTTAACCCGGTTTTTTAAGGTAATTGGGTCAGGGAAGCAGTGAAAGTCAAAAAAAGAAACCAAGTTTCATTTCCCGCGCCTGATTCCTAGTAAAAAAACTGTTTTTACGTAAAGCATAGTAATTAAAAACATACTTTGCATTTTTTTAGTCCTAATTATTCGATCGCCAAAAATAGGCTGCTCCTATTGACATGAGAAATTTTGAGGAGTAAAAATAGTAGAAATAAATACGATCGCACTTTAAACACAATCTTCAGGGTAAGAGAATCTCAATCAAGCTTTACAAAAGGAGTTGAGAAAAGTTATCATATAATCAGGGTCAACACATCTCAATTAATTTGACAAAAGCGTGAATTTCTGCATTACTAAATAACTAAAAAAACCTTCTTAAAATTCTTAATTTTCACCCGAATTGAGCAGATTAAATCAGAACCTTAAGATTGGCTGTTAGCTCATGAAAAATTTTATCCCCTTTTTTGCCTAAAAATAATTGATGAGATGAAGACTAGGCAGTAACTATATCTAGCACTTTTTGCTGGTCATTACGGTCATAAGATTGTTTTATTGTTTTGCCATCAATGGCAATCACTTCTAGTTAGACTTCCCCGACTATCGCATTTACCCAACTCAAAAAACATTTTTGAAACTGCGGCGGTTCAATTCGGGCAAATAAGGAGACTAAACTTGTCATGAGATTATACCATTGGGTAATTCTAGAAAGCTTTTCAACCATTCATATTTGGCATTACCATAGACTTATGTTCCTGCCCATCCGTCGACACCGCTGATGACAGCTAAAATCGCAATCGATCTAATATCTTTGAGCAAATGTTATTTACTTCTTTCTATTCTTGGGCTCTTCAACTTGGCAAAATGTTCTAAAAAACTGGCATTTAAAATATTCAGGTAAGCCAATGAATCTATTTGTTTTTGTTGGGATTTTACAGCTTTACTAAAACCTCTGGCTATTGATAGCATCAATAAACTACAATAAACTACATTAAAATTTAGTCGGATTTAATTGTAACATATGTTGGGTTAAAGTTAAGATGCGTTTACCCTGCGGAGGGGGGTAGGATAGTCTTCTTTGAGGAATTTAAGGATGACGGCCTAGTTGTCCTGTTGGCGGATGCCTCGATAAACGGTGGAGTTGATACTTTCGTAGATTTGAGTGAGAATCTCGTAGCCGTTAATCTCGATCATTTTCAGGTTTCAATGATAGAAGAAAATGTTATTAAAGATAGTCAGCAATCATGATGGGCGAGCGCACTGATCTATTATAGTAGCTGAGGATGCTTTGATACCCATGCTAAATGTGAAATCTTCACATTAATATACTGGCGCACATCATCTATCACAGATTACCTCATGGCAATAGCAGGTAACTTTCATTACCTGCTAATTTACAACGAGAAAAACAAGAGTTTTCTCATCCTTATTGCTGCAGTATTTTCACGATGAGATTTTTTTTGTAAGTCCCATATTTTAAGTAGCAAATCAGTTTCTTGAACAATTCTCTCTAACCCGCAGATGCTCTATCTAGGGTTGACTTGTCTCGGATTTGGTGCCGCAGTTCCGTAATTGACTCGACAGCCGATATTGAACAAACTCGAACTGCACTCAAGAGGGACAATCTGCTGATCGAGGAGGGCGCTGCAACTGACATACTCGTCATTATTAGTATCTCTTACCATACATTCGATCGGGTTAGCTCCCGATCGCGCCGACCAACTCTTCATACCTACGACTGCAATCATATGCTGCCAGTAGAAAGCAAATAGCAAAACTCCCAAAAGTACAGCAACGGCTAATCCTGCTTTTAACTTCCAACTATTTAGGACGTTTCCCAAACTATTTTTCACGTTTTCCACTCCAGAAATGGAGCTTTCGGTAGTTATTTCTGGAGTTGTCAAGTTTGTTTGTGTTTGTTCTGCTGGAATTTCAGACATAATGTATCTCCTATGATTGCTGGGATTTGGCTAAGCGGGCAGTTGCGATCGCTATTGCAAACTTTATCAAATTTTAGCAAAACTAGCCAGTACCGACAACCGATGCGGGCAGCACCGCCGGGGAAGTAGGTATATTGACCAAGTGCGAGCGCAATTTCTATGCCTTTTGAGGTATTGCCCAATTCGCGAGGGGCTATTTTCCACCTAGGGAAATAGAATGGTTGGCGATGTTCTCAGAAAACGGCTCAAGTGAATCAGCTTTTTTACGAACCGCAGAGGGCGCAGAGGGCGCAGAGGGCGCAGAGAAAGAAAAAAGAGAGATATATTGACTTTCACCAATCATTTATGGTCTCGATAGCAGTTCTAATAACTCCGATTCCGAAAGTAGTTTTACCCCCAAAGATTGAGCCTTTTCCAACTTAGAACCCGCATCTTCTCCCACAACCACATAATCAGTTTTAGCACTCACAGAACTTGTGACTTTACCTCCTGCTTTTTGAATCAAATCTTTAGCTTCATCTCGTTTCAAAGTGGGCAAAGTTCCCGTCAGCACAAAAGTTTGGCCTGCAAGTTGTAAATTGGTGCTGGCTAAATTGGAATTTTTCACTTCTGACTGCAATTGCAAGCCGGCAGTTTTCAACCGTGCAATTAAACTTTGATTAGCCGGCACTCGAAACCACTGATAAACAGCTTGAGCAATTTCCGGCCCGATGCCGTAAACCCCCTCAATCGATGCCGCCGATACCCCTGCTAACTCTTCCACATTTGCAAACCTTTCTGTTAGCAATTGAGCATTCACGCTGCCGACGTGGCGGATGCCCAAGCCGTAAAGTACGCGCGAATAAGGTTGATTTTTCGATTGGGCGATCGCACTTACCAACTTTTCTGCTAACTTCTTGCCCATCCGTTCCAAACTCATCAATCTTTCCGCTGTCAAATCGTACAAATCCGCCGCAGAATGCACCAGATTGCTATCAACCATCTGCTGCACTAACTTTTCGCCAACACCGTTAATATCCAGAGCATCCCGGCTGCAAAAATGAATCAGCGAACCCCTCAAAATTGCTGGACAAGATGTATTGATGCAGCGAGTAACGGCCTCCCCCTTTTCCCGAACCACAGGCTGTTCGCATTCGGGACAGCAATTAGGCATTTGGAAAAGTTGAGCATTTTGGGGGCGCAGTTCTGGCAAAACGCGCACAACTTCTGGTATAATTTCCCCAGCTTTTCTGACAATTACAGTATCGCCAATATGGAGATTTAGGTCGGAAAGTCGATCGCTATTATGGAGAGAAGCCCGCGAAACCGTCGTCCCCGCCAACTGCACCGGTTTGAGTTCCGCTACAGGAGTCAGAGCCCCGGTTCTGCCTACTTGCACCGTGACAGCTTCTACTATTGTAGGCACTTCTGCCGCGGGATACTTCAGGGCGATCGCCCAACGCGGAAACCTCTGAGTAAAACCCAATTGTTTTTGCAGCCAAACGGAATTAATCTTAACAACAACCCCATCAGTCATGTAAGGCAAATTCCGCCGTTCAGTATCCCAATATTGGTAATACTCCCGAACCTCATCCAAAGAATAGCAAATTTTGCGATAGGGATTAACCTTAAACCCCATTCGTCGCAACAATTCCAACGAATCCCACTGCGTGTTACCCTCGTTACCCCGATCTAAATGCAGAGTATAAGCAAAGAAATCCAACCTGCGCTTATCCACAATTTTAGAATCCAACTGCCGCAGCGTACCCGCCGCAGCATTGCGAGGATTAGCAAACAATTGTTCCCCCGCTTTTTCTCGTTCCCGATTAATTTCCTCAAACACAGCTAAAGACAAAAAAGCCTCTCCCCGCACTTCCACCACAGGCGGCGGATTATCTAAATTGAGCTTCAGAGGAATCGAGCGAATAGTTTTGACATTTTGAGTAATTTCCTCTCCCGCAATGCCGTCTCCCCGCGTCGCACCGCGAACTAAAACTCCATTTTCATAGGTTAACGCTAAAGCAGAACCGTCAATTTTTAACTCGCAAACATAGGAAACCCCCCCCAACCCCCCCTTGCTAAGGGGGGGAGTAATTTCCCTGTTTTCCTGATTGCTAATGGAAGATGTTATTCCCTCTTGTCCCCCCCCTTGATAAGGGGGGGTTAGGGGGGGTGAATTTCCGTCTTGAGCGGGGGTTAGGGGAGGTGCTACCCTTTGCCAGCGTTCCTGCCATTTAGCAAATTCCTCAAAATTAAAAGCATTTTCCAAACTGTAGAGAGGAATATTGTGCTTGATGCTAAAAAATTGAGTAGCAGGCTGTTCTCCCACCCGCTGAGTAGGACTTTCGGCCGTAATTAATTCAGGATAATCTGATTCTAATTCTTGCAACTGGCGATAAAGTCGATCGTACACTTCATCTGGCATGATCGGCGCATCGAGAACATAATAAGCATAGCTAGCTTCCTGTAGCTGCTGCCTCAACTGTTGAATTTGCTGCTGAATTTCTGCTGCCATATCAATTTAAGGTTTTCGATTTTCGATGTTAAATTTTTGATGATAACTCTTTATTTTAGCTCAAAAAAAAGGAGCAAGCAACCTATCTGCTGCCAGAGCAATTTTAAATTTGAGATAATTAATCTAAATTTGAGCTCAAAACCAATCTCCAGCAACTAAAAAATCAAAACTTATCCTAATTATCACGCTGCCAAAAAACGGCTACTTAATTTCCGACAGGCGTTGCCAGTCGGCCAAAAATTTCGGCTCTTGTTTAACATCCCAGATTCATCTATGGATTAAATTTCAAATCCTTCGACTGATTGAAAGCAGAACGTTGCGCCAAACATATCACACAGAATTATCAATTTTAAAATCCACTGACTCGCCTTTATAGATGCCCCATTCTGGGCGTAAATAATCACAAGTTTAAGTCTGGAAACTCGGTAAATTTCTTGTTTTCCCCGGACACGGAATGTTGAATATTCGCACCATCTTTTTCGCCGTTTAAGTTGCTATTGGCGCGAGATTTGGTGAATTCTTGAGCGTTCGGCTTGGTGAAAGCGAGCGGTTCAGCGTGTTCTACCTGAAATACGTTGGCGTAAAGGTTGGCAATAATCTGTTTGCCTCCCTGGGTCAATTCCAAGTAGTTCAAAGCTGCTGGAATGTATGGAAAAACTCCATTCCAATAAAACTTGGCGTAATTTTGCCGCAAATCTCCCGGAGACTTGTAGCCCAAGATTTTATTAGTGCCGACTTCCTCAAATTCGTAGAACAGAGCACTTATTTTTCGTAGGTAATTTGGGTCGCTCAACTGACCGATCAAATCGGCGGCCCTAGCGAGTCCAGAATAATTATTTCGATCTTGATGAGTTTCGCTAGCAGGAACTGGGAAGCGCGTCAATTCAATATTGCGCTTGATTTGTTCGGCATCAATTAATGTGTGGCCGCCGAAGCGTTCGTCAATTACGAGTTTGCCTCGATCGACATGATAAGGAGTTAAACTGGCTGAAGTTGCGCCGATCGGCACAGAAACCATGCCCCCGTCAATACCCGTAGCATATAGTCCCACAGCTTCTTGGTCTTGGCGGCAAACACCTTTGACGTAGCCGATATCGTGACACAGCAGCGAGATTAGGTAGTGCAGCCAATCTTCCGGCGACACTCCGCCTTCGCGAATATGCTTGCCCCGGAGAATCTCTTGTCCCACCAAAGCCACCAGCATTGTGTGTTCCACATTGTGGTAGAGAGCATCGCAGTTAGCGATATTTTCCAGAGCCATAGTCCCTGCCCAGGCGATAATTTCAGGGTAGTCAGGCTTGTACTTGCCGTAGGTGCGACGGTAGCCGGCCTGCAGCTCTTGCACAAAAGCGTCAATCAGGATAGCAGTTGCATTGAACATCATAAATTCTCCCACTCAGGCTGTAGTTACAAACTTGATCGAAAATATCTTGCATAGCTGAAAAAATAATCAATGGGCATTCCAATAGGTTTGACCCCTCGGTGTTGAATTTTAAATTTCAGCTAGTCTTGTCAGGTCAGAAAATTGCTTTTTTGGCTATGCTTCCCAAGATAACCTAATTTCCGAAGCATCCGAAGCAACAGATCGATTTTTTGGCATTAAATGTTGGCGAAACAATTTACATCATTTCACCGACTAATTATTAGAAGTCCTAGGTGTGAAAGTTATGAACTGTCTGTTTTCGAGCCTCTCCACTGCTGCCCTTCGCACTCGGCGGTCGATCGCCCCAAAATACCTAGGATTGTTTGCATTCACGGCTGTTTGCACCGCCGCACCGGCAATGGGTGCCGAGCGAATTTACGTAACTTACGGGCCGCTAGAAGAATCAGTTCCGATCGAATCCCTGGCACTTTTCGCCAAAGAAGGCAAAATCGACTCAAACTTGGACGGCTTCGCTCAGTACATCAAAGAATCTCAGCTAGCTGAGATTCGCAGCGCCCTGCAAGCGAAAGCTGAAATCAGCCACGTGACGATCGCCCAATTCCTTTACACGCCTCAAGGAGAAGTGCTGCTGAGACGCTTAGGCCGAGTAATTCAAACCAAAGCTCGGCAGCCTGGATTTTATGCCATCCGAGCAGCCCTGATTTTAGCAGCCTCCGATCCAGAAGGCCTGACAATTCTCAACGTGCTGCGGAAATTCCCCACCTATGGCATCAGGATTGACATCGCCCGCGGCTTGGGTATCGCCAACGAGCTGACATCGCTGATCAACCGTTCCAATCAGACGATCGCCGGAGTCGCCCAGTTGTCCGAAGCACAAGCAGCCTCTGAACCCGCCATACCGCCGGCCCAAATACAGCAGCCCCAGCTACCGGGCCCCTATACTTGGAAAAAATCATCGGTAACTGTGACGAGTCCAAATCGCCCTCGCACGTTTGATATGGACATTTACCTGCCACAGGGCAGCCCGCAACCTGCCCCAGTAGTAGTAATTTCTCACGGTTTAGGTTCCGATCGCCTTTCCTTCGAGTATTTAGCCAAACACTTAGCCTCCTATGGCTTTGCCGTCGCCGTCCCCGAACACCCCGGCAGCAACGCCCAACAAATCCAAGACTTAGTAACAGGCAGAGCCAATCAAGTATCAGAACCAGCAGAATTTGTCAACCGCCCCCTCGACATCAAAGACCTGCTCGATTATTTAACCAAACTATCTACAACCGACCCGACCTACCAAGGGCAGCTCGACTTGCAGCGAGTCGGCGTCATCGGCCAGTCTTTCGGTGGCTATACGGCTTTAGCATTAGCCGGAGCGGGGATTAATTTTGCACAGTTAGACAAAGATTGCGGACTCGAAAACGATAGTTGGAACCTCTCCCTACTGTTGCAGTGCCGCGCCCGCGGCCTAGAGCGCAACCAGTACAATTTTGGCGATCCGCGCATCAAAGCTGCGATCGCCGTCAACCCGATCGCCAGCAGCATTCTGGGAGAAACTAACCTCAGCAACATCAAAATCCCTGTCATGGTAATCGCAGGCAGCGCCGATACCGTCGCCCCCGCTTTCCTCGAACAAATTCAACCGTTCACATGGCTGACATCGCTCAACAAATATCTAGTATTGATGATCAACGGGACTCACTTCTCAACGATCGAGGATTCCCCTCAAAGCCTCTTTCTGCCACCACCAGAGGTCATCGGGCCCGAACCAGCTTTAGCCCGTCGCTATCTCAGCGGACTCAGCCTAGCTTTCATGGAAAGCTATTTGAACAATAAATCCAATTTCCGCCCGTATTTGGAGCCATCCTACGCTTTAAGCATCTCCAGAGACACTCTCGGACTGAGAATTTTGCGATCGCTCACCCCGCAGCAACTCCAGCAGTTCAGGATTTCTCCACCTGCTCGCAGGCCAGTCTCTCCACCTGTCCTCGCTCCTGTTCCTCTACCTTCTCCACCTCCCATAGCTCCCGTTCGTTAGGGTTGAGGTGCGCCGCGTGTGCACGCTGGCATCTATTTTCGTGCGGGGGCGATGGCGTCGGGCCCGGCAAGCTACGGCCCTCTCTCTTCTTTCATCAGCTTTCCTAATCACAGTCATCAGTTTAACTGTCGCTCAACCCCTTTACAAACCTTAACAATACCGTTAATAATAGAAACATCATCCGAACATTGACAACCAAATACAGCAATCATAAAACCATGACAACAACCTTACAGCAGCGCGAAAGCGCCAACGTCTGGGAACGCTTTTGTGAGTGGGTCACAAGCACCGACAACCGCATTTATGTAGGTTGGTTCGGAGTCTTGATGATTCCCACCTTGCTCAGCGCCACCATCTGCTACATCATCGCCTTCATCGCTGCCCCTCCAGTGGACATCGACGGCATCCGCGAACCAGTAGCAGGTTCCTTGATGTACGGCAACAACATCATCACAGGTGCAGTTGTTCCTTCATCCAACGCCATTGGTCTTCACTTCTACCCAATCTGGGAAGCAGCTTCCTTAGATGAGTGGTTGTACAACGGCGGCCCTTACCAATTGGTAATTTT